>JAVWHX010000049.1:0-16556 GCA_036639875.1 Coprobacillus sp. | reverse complement strand
GAAGTTTAACAACTTTACCTTATCGTTTTGAAAAACAAATGGAAGAGTACGGTATTAAGAGTTTGGTTTTTAACCCTTTTGTACCCATTGTATCTGTAGCACTAAATCATCGTGATCATCGTAAGATATGTGTTATTGATGGTTATATAGGGTATAGTGGTGGCTTTAACTTAGCTGATGAGTATATAAATTGTCTAGAAAGATTTGGACATTGGAAGGATACTGGAATACGTTTAGAAGGTGATGGCGTATGGAATTTAACTGCGATGTTTTTATCTTTATGGAATGCTTTTCGTAAAGAGGATCATGATTATGCAATCTTTAAACCAGAAGTTTATCAAACAAAGACTTGTCAAAATGATGGGTATGTTGTGGCTTATGGAGATTCTCCTTTAGATGATGAAAGAACTGGAGAAAATATTTATCTTAATCTTATTCAACAAGCAAAACAAGAAGTACTGATTATGACACCTTATTTCATTATTGATGATACGATGATGAAAGCATTAGAGTTGGCTTGTAAAAAAGGAGTCAAAGTTAAAATTATTACACCTGGGATTCCAGATAAAGCAAATGTATATAAGGTGACAAGATCTTATTATCATAATTTAATTGAAGCTGGTATTGAATTCTATGAGTATAAACCTGGGTTCTTACATGCGAAAGGGATATTATGTGACAGAAAGCTTGCTACTGTAGGAACAATTAATTTTGATTATCGTAGTTTATATCTTCACTTTGAATGTAATGTTTTGTTATATAAAACATCTGCAGTTAAAGATATTGAAAAAGATTTTGAGGAAACTCTTGCACTAAGTCAAAAAATTGATCAAAAACGTAGTCGTAAATATATGGGATTATATGAAGCTATTTTACGATTATTTGCACCATTGATGTAAAAAGAGAGAATCTTATCAAAGAAATGATAATAAGTAGTACAAATATGATTAAGAACATAAAGAAATTTGTGTTCTTTTTCCATTCTTTCATTCTCAATATATGTTTTATGAATAAAGGTATTAAAATCACAGAATAGTATATGAGTTTGTAATTGAAATAGTTAAGTTTATTGTTGTATAAATATGAGAAAAATATTGACTATATCAGTAAATATGATATTGTATTTAGGTATGATAATGATTAGAGGAGGATACTATGGCTGTCAATAAAATTGAACTTTCTTTAAAAGAAGTCTTAAGACAAGCAATCATCGATTTAGAATATGTTGATGATTATAATTTAGAACAAATAGTCATTGAAATCCCAAAAGATAAAACACATGGTGATTATTCAACTAATATTGCAATGCAATTAACAAAAATATTAAAAAGAAATCCTAGAGAAATTGCTCAAGGAATCATTGATACTGTTAATAAAGATGCAGGGAATATTGATCATGTAGAAATAGCGGGACCAGGATTCATTAATTTGTTTTTAAGAAAAGATGCTATGACATCTATTATTAAAGAAGTATTAGAAGAAAAAGATAATTATGGAAAAACTGATTTTGGTAATGGTATTAAATATAATGTAGAGTTTGTTTCAGCAAATCCAACAGGTGATTTACATTTAGGTCATGCTAAAGGAGCGGCAGTTGGAGATAGTATCTGTCGTATTATGGAAGCGGCTGGATATGATGTGACAAGAGAATATTATATTAATGATGCTGGTAATCAAATTACAAATCTAGCAATTTCTTTATATGCAAGATATCTACAAGCATTTGGAATTGAAAAAGAAATTCCTGAAGATGGATATAATGGTAAAGATATTATTGAAATTGCAAAAAAGATCAAGGAAGAAGTTCAAGATCGTTTTGTAAATACTGATGAAACAGAAGCAATTGCTTATTTTAGACATGTTGGTACTGAATTTGAATTACAAAAGATTAAAGATATTTTAAAGGAATATAGAGTTGTTCATGATTATTGGTTTAGTGAAACATCACTATATGATGAGAATAAAATAGAACCAACAATTCAAAAGTTAAAAGATAAAGGTTACACTTACGAAAGTGAAGATGCTTTATGGTTTAAAACAACTGAATTTGGGGATGATAAAGATCGTGTCTTGATTAAATCTGATGGAAGTTATACATATTTGACACCTGATATTGCATATCATTTAAATAAGTTAGATAGAGGATATGAATATCTAGTAGATTTATTAGGTGCTGATCATCATGGTTATATTAATCGTATGAAAGCAGCTATTCAAGCATTAGGATATAATGCAGATCAATTAAATATTGATATTATGCAAATGGTAAGAATGGTTGAAAATGGAGAAGTTGTTAAGATGAGTAAACGTACAGGTAATGCTGTAACGATTAAAGACTTAATTGATGATATTGGGGTTGATGCTGCAAGATATTTCTTTGTGTCAAAAGCTGCCAATACACCATTTGATTTTGATTTAGGTTTAGCTAAATCTAAGTCTAATGAAAATCCAGTATACTATGCACAATATGCACATGCGAGAATGTGTTCAATTGAAACACAAGCAAAGAATGCTGCAATTGAAATGACTGATCATTATGAATTGTTAACTCATGTTAAAGAAATAGAATTGGTTAAACATATTAATGAATTTAGAAATGAAATTGTAGAAAGTGCTAAAATTAGAGCACCACATAAAATAGCAAACTATATACAAAGACTTGCACAATTATTCCATTCATTCTATAATGATTGTTATGTTATAGATGAAGAAAATAAAGAATTATCTTCACAAAGATTAGCTCTTGTGAAAGCTAGTCAATTAACTTTAAAGAATGCATTAAATTTACTTGGTGTGAGTGCACCTGAAAAAATGTAGGAGGATATTATGATAGACTATAAACAAAGTTCAATGGTTGATATTGCTTTTGATTTAATGAAAAAGAAAAAGAAACCAGCTGATTTCTTTAAATTATGGCAAGAAGTTTCTGAAATTAAAGGATTTACACAAGAAGAAAAAGATGAAAATGAATCTTTATTCTACACAAATATTACTTTAGATGGACGTTTAATTACAACTGGTGAAAACTGTTGGGATTTAAGAAGTCGTCATAAGTTTGATGAGGTTCATATTGATATGAATGATATCTATGCTGATGAAGAAGAAGTAGAAGAAGTAGAAGAAGATGAAGATGATGGTTTAGTTGAAGATGACTACAATTAAGAGATAGAAATATCTCTTTTTTATTTTGCAAATTCATAATAAAATCATTTCTTTTTTTCTTGTCGATGATCAATAACACGATCAGTGTTTAGTTTGAAATTTAAACTTTCTTGATAATTTCTAGAAAAAATACATGAATAAATAATGTCTAATAAAAGATATATTGAAAATGATGAACCAAATGTAGATATTTTAGCATATATTCTTTCTCTTGAATCGACGTGAAGAACATAATCACATAATCGTGATAATTGATTATCACCGAATGATGTGATTGCTATTGTAGGTGTGTTTTTATTTTTAAGAATTTGTGCAGCAGCATTCACTTCATCTGTTTCTCCAGAATATGAAATGAGAATGGCACAATGATTTTTTTGAGATTGAGCAGCTTGGAATAATTGTTCATTAACCATTGGAGCAATTTGAACACACTTGCCAATTCTAAACATTTTATATTGAAAGTCAGATGCAAGTCGTAAAGGATTTGAAACAGCATAAATATCAATACACTCGGCTTTGTCTAAAAGACGAATAACAGTTGTAAAAGTATTAATCTCAATATGAGATAAAGTGTGATCAACCGAATCTTTAGCAAGTTTAGATATATTATGGGCAATCTCATGAATAGTTTGCTTTTCATGGAAAGGGAAATTTGGATTAACTTCACTTTCTTTCATGTATGTATATTGTAATTGTGCAGATAAGTCTATCTTCATTTCATTATAGCCTTTATAACCTAGTTTTTGACTTAATCGCGTAATTGTGGCAGGTGATGTAAAAGTAGCATGCGCAAGGTCAACGCTGGACATGTTTAAAACATCATTGCCATATTTTAAAATAAAATTCGCAATAGATTTTTCAGAACTAGAAAAGTTTTCTGTTAATTCTAATTTATTCAATAAGCTCATCTGTATCACCAAAGATAGTATATCATGAAATTTTAGAAATATATATGGCAAAAATTGTCGAAAGCTGTATTTTTATAATAAGAAACGAAAATCTCTTTCACTTAAATCTGTTTATTATGAAAAAGTATGAAAGCCATTACCATCTTGCGTTGTAAGTGTTTACATTGTGTGGTTCAACTTTTACTATAATGGTAGATAATTAAAGTAGGAGGAAAGGTATATGAAGACAATAGTAAGGAAGTGTTTGGTAAGTTTATTGGTAATGATGATGGTAGTTACAACCATTACTCAATTTCCAATTAATGTCTCAGCTAAAGATAGTGATACAACTATTTATTTAAATAGTGATAATGTTATTACTAATAATTTTGAAGGGTTTGGAGTACAATGGGATCCTAGTGATTTATATTCGTATACAGATACACAATGGGATTCTTTTGTTGAAAAGGCAAAATTTTTAAAACCTAATATTATGCGTGTTATGCTTCATGATGGCGACAGTTATTGTATTGGTTTTGATGAAAGTAAAAATCCAATTTATGATTGGGAATCTCCTTTAATGGAGAGAACATATAAAATTTTAGATTTTGCAGAAGAAAATAATGTTCCTATTATGTTAGGAGAATGGCGTAGTATTAGTGAAAGAGGATTCTTATCTTATGATGAGACAGGGAAACAAGTCTCATGGGATAATCCAATCTGGGCTAATATGATTGTTGATTGCTTAGATTATCTTATTAATGAAAAAGGGTATACTTGTATTAAATATTATAATATGGTCAATGAACCTAATTACTATAAAAGGGATCATCCAGAAGTGACTGATCAACAAGTTTATGATGCTTGGAAGACTGCTATTAAAAATTTAAGAGCTGAAATGATTAAAACGGGAGATAAAAAAATAACAGATCTTAAAATAGTTGGTCCAGATGTTTATGATGGTCAAGAAGCCTGGATTAAGCAAACTGCTAGTGCTGATTTAAAAGATTATATCGACGTTACTGAAATTCATAGATATGCACCTTTAGATGAAGTAAAATCAGGACGTATTGAAGAAAAATTAATATCTTGGAGGGAACTTGCTGAAACTTTAGATCCTGAAGTTAAACAAGAGGGATTTGGAATAGGTGAAATGGGACTTTCAGGTACTGGTCCAGGGGATTGTCAATTAGGAACTAGAAATTATGCTTATGGTGTAGATATTTTTGATTATGCTTTACAAGCAACAAGAGCAGGAATGAAATTTGGAAGTGTATGGGGTTTTGAAGATAGTATGCATCTTCAAGCAACTGATGTTGTAACAACATATAAAGATAAATATGGACCTGCTGCAAAAACAGAAGAAGGAAAACAATATAAAGTCCATACACCAACAGGCGATCCAAATATTGATAATGATATCAAGATTTGGGGATTCTGGAATGAGTTAGCAGAAGAGATGTCTGCTCAAAATAGTGCTGCTGGTGTAACAGGTAGAGCAAATACGGTTAAAGCAAGTGATGAAAATATTAGACCATGGTATTACACATGGTCAATGATATGTCGTTACTTCCCAAAAGATTCACAAGTCATTTCAGCTTCAAATAGTCGTATTAATGGATTACGTGCTTCAGCAGTTATTATTCCATCAAAGGAAAATAAAAATGATATCAGTATTGCTGCTGTTAATTCATCTAACGAAGATAGAACAGTTACTTTATCAGTACCTAATGCAACTACACCAATGGATTTAACACAGTATTTCTATTATGATGGTGAAATCAATGGAAAAACAAGACCACAAACTTCTAAATCTGAGGTTTTACCTTATGATACTTTAAAGAATTGTGACTTATCAAAGGGTGTTCAAGTTGAATTGCCAGCTAGAACTGCTTTAATATTAACAACATTAGGTTATAATGGTGAAAATAATCCTGTTTCTATGACAACTGGTGAAAAGCCAGCTGCTCAATATGTTGAATTAAGTGCTGAAAGTAATATCGTTGAATTAAATAAACAAATGAAAATGAATGCAGTTGTTGAACCAGATGGTGCTGACACAGATATAGAATGGTCAGTAACAGATTACTTTGGTAAGTCAACAGACAAAGCAACAATTACTCAAGATGGTATTTTAACAATGACGAAAGTTGGTCAGATTAAAGTCGTTGCTAAATCAAAGACAAATCCTCAAGCAGTAGGTTCAATAGATATGAGAGGAACAAAAACAAGTCTTCTTATTGATAAGTTGCAAGATGTAGAAGGTGAAACTGTTGCAAAATACCAAGGTGTTGTGAGAGATGATAATTCAGCAAACTTTGGTGGTGTTAAGACAATTAAGAGAAAAGATTCAAACGCTAATGGAATTCCTGGAGTTATCACATATCAAGCAGATGGAATTTATAAAGCAAAATTGAATGCATATTCACTGAATACAAATTTAGCAACAAGTGGTAACTTTGTTGTAGAAGTATCAAAAAATAATACTGATTGGATTAAGGTCTCTATGACAGCTACACAAGGAGCTAAAGCTAATAACTGGTATCCATATACATTTGAAACGACTGATATAGATAAAAGTGAAAACTATCAGTATTTAAGAGTCACTTTAAAGAGCGGTAGTAGTTATAAAACATATGATCCTCAATATGCAGGAGGTGAAATTTCTTTTGGCGAAGAATCTGCTTCAAATGTAATTATTGAAACAGAGAATAAAATTGTTGCTAAAAATCAAGAACTAAAACTTAGTGCTAAAGTAGATCCAACAGATTTTTCACAAGAAGTTGTATGGGATGTTTGTGATAAAAATGGAGATAAAACATCATTAGCCACTATTTCACAAGATGGTGTGTTAAATGCAAAAGAATCTGGTCAAGTTGTTGTTATAGCAACAACTAAGAATGGTGAAATGAGTGCATATCAAACAATTGATATTGTTAATGGATATTTTGTAGATGATATTAAAGATTTTAGTAATATGTATCAATATGGAGATTTTACATTCGAAAAAGCTGATTCTAAAAAATTTGAAGACGCAACAATTATTAAAAGATTAACAGATACAAATCAACCTATTGTATATGCTTTACCTGATATTGAAAAAGTAGAGTTTGAAATTTATAAAAATAGTAATTTGGATTCAGGTAGTGTAGATATTTATACATCAAAGGATGGAATATATTACCAGAAAATTGATAAGATTATTAAAGATGTGGGGAAAGCCGCATCTGGTTCAGAATATACAAAGTTTAAAGTTTCATCAAAGGCTATTGTGGAAGGAACAAATTTTGTAAAGTTAGAATTAAAGAATGATGAGAAGATTTATTCTCCTTCAGTTGGAAAAACAGAAATTATTTATAATGAGAACTTACAAATTCCAGTTAAAAGTCTTAGTATAGATCAAAAACTATTATCTGTTCATATTAATGAAAATGCTAATCTTAATGTGAAAGTTGCACCACTAACTTCTAAACCTGAAATTGTGTGGGAAAGTCAAGATCCTTCTATAGCAACGGTTGATAAAGATGGTAAGGTTACTGGTATTAAAGCAGGAAGTACAATTATTTATGCAAAGTATGATGATAAGATTTATACATCATCTGCTGTCAATGTATTGAGTGAAAATCTTGCAATTGGTAAGTCAACAAGAGCATCTTCTGATACAAATAATGATGCAAAGAATCCTACAAAAGCTCTTGCTAATGATGGGAAAATGAATACAAGATGGGCTTCTAAGTATGGAACAACTGTCCAAGAATACTTGGAAATTGATTTAGGAAGTGAACAATTTGTAGATAATGTTAAATTATTTTGGGAGGGTGCCCGTGCAAAAGATTTTAATATTGAAGTTTCATTAGATGGTGTTAATTATACAGTTGTTAAAGAACTAAGAAGTATAGATGGAAAGGTATTAACAGATGATATCTCATTTGGAAAAACAAAAGCTCGTTATGTAAAAATGAATGGATTAGTACCAGTGACTAAATATGGGTATTCATTATACGAATTTGAAGTCTATAACAATACCGAACTTAAGAAAGTAGACAATATTCAGTTTAAAGATTTAAATAGTGAATTATATGTTGGTGAAAAAACTCTACTTGATGTAACCGTTAATCCTCATGATGCAACATATAAAACACCTATATATTCATCAAGTAATACAGATATTATTTATTGTAAAAACAATGAATTAATTGCATTAAAAGAAGGGAAGGCAATAATTACTGCAACTGTAGATGGTAAAGAAATAAGTCAAGAAATAACAGTTGTAAAGGAAAATGCAAGAAAAATTGCTGGATTAATTAAAGAGGATGATATTCAGATTTCTAATGGGAAATTAGTTTTACCAGATTATGAAGGATATACAGTAAGTGTAGCTTCATCAGATATTGAGAAGATAATTGGTAAAGATGGTATTATTAATCAACCTGTTGAAACAACAAAAGTGGAAGTTGTTCTTAACGTTAAAGAGAAAACAAAATCTAGAAGTGCTATAGTAGGAACAAATACTGCACCTTTTGAGATGACGATTGAAGGAAGTAAAGATAAATATAAAGAACTACTTACTTTAATTAAAGATGTTATTCTTATCAAAGAAGACGATTATACAAAAGATTCAGTCAAGAACTTAAAAGATCAATTAATTTGTGCTTATCAAGTGATGGCTATTGATAATCTGTTGGTTAAAGAGGTTGAAGAAGCATATAATCAATTACAAAAAGCTTATACTTCTTTACAAAAAAATATTGTTATTAATCCAGAAGAAGATAATCAAGTAACTGATAAACCAAGTGATAATAATAAACCAAGTTCTAATGTTGTAACATCAGATATGAATGATAATGATATTTTGGGTTGTGTTGTTATTGTAATACTAAGTGCAATGGTCTTTATCGTTGTTTCTCGTAAGAAAAAAGATAATCTATAAAAAATCAGAGGCTGTAACGCTTTATTTACTCGTTACAACCTCTTTTGTTTTACCTAATAGGAGTAAGTTAAATGATTATAATCTTCAATAGTAATGTTTTCAATAACGCCTCCTAATTTAACGAATACATTAGAATGCAAAGGACTTGTTGTTTCTCCTTTTGATTTATAGATTTGTTAGGAATTCCTAATCACGTCCTAACAAATATTTTTTAACTTGCCCATTAAAATAAAAGAAAAGACTACAATCAAAGAACACATATAAAATATTTTACAAAATAAGATTATGTTTATATTTACGATGTCCAATGACATTCTCATTATCATCTAATAATATTTTATGATGATATTGTAGAAGAATACTGATTAAGGAAATATGTTCTTTATTGACAATAGTATTTTTACTTACTTGTGTAAAAGATACATTTTTAAGCATCTCATAAAGTTTTCTAAATTATCTTTCGTATTCACAACTATTCTTATTACCATAAATAAAAACTTTGTTATCGACTACTTTAATATAATAAATCTTACCAATGGGTAAATTTAAAGTACGCTGACTAGGATCCAATACTTTTATCTTGACTGTTATACCCATGTCTAATGCATGATCTTGTGGCCTTATGGTTGTGTTTGGATAATGTCTTTTCATGTATGAGCTCCTCGTTCTTAATCTAATTACCAGTAAAAAGTACACAATACTAAAAACAGAAATTTATATAAGTCTCTATTATTTTGTATTACATTGCATAAGATAGATTATTTGCTTTCTTTTTTGTATAATAAAGGTAGAAGGGGAACGGTTTAATTTAATTCAAATAAAAAAGAAAGAAGGAAGAGAATATGTCAATTAATAAACAATTTAATGGATTAGATATAAAAAACCTAATTGGTGTACCTTTAGATGCAGTAATAGATGCAAACAAAGAAATGGCGGAAACGACTGGTAAGTTTATTGAAAAAGTTGGGTTTGATAGTAAAGGAAAAGTGCGAGAAGCGAATTTTGATTATATTCAAAATGAGGATGGACAATTACTAGAAAAATAAAATAAAAGAATCAATTTAAACTCATATATTTAAAAAGAGATGAAAACAATCAATTTGTATGTCTTTCACGACATCCATTTGAATTAGGACATCCATTTGAATTAGATAGAGAAACAATAGATACAAGAGGAATTTCTTAAAAAAGAATAAAATTCTTATAAATAGGCATTGTCAAGAATATCTGTTTATGGATATAGAAATATAGAATGAATTTACTACAAACATTTACTATTTAATGAAAGTTCAGTATAATGGAAAAAGGTGATAAAAGTGAAAGATATATACTATGAAGTTGTAGGAAGTGGGTTTCCAATTGTTTTGTTACATGGAAATGGTGAAAATCATCATACATTTGATGAAACAGTTGAAATCTTATCAAAGAACTATAAATGTATTCTTATTGATTCTCGATATCATGGAAAATCAATTAAGAGTGGTGAATTAAGTTATCGACAAATGTGCGAGGATGTTAAGAATGTAGTGAGTGAATTGGATATCAATGAATATGATGTGATTGGGTTTAGTGATGGTGGTATTGTTGGTTTGTTGTTAAGTATGCAAGATTCTCGATTAAAGCATATGGTGGTTATTGGCGCAAATACGAAACCAGGTTATATAAAACCTTTTTATCGTTATTCAATGTATCTAGGTTTGGTTTGTTTGTTGCCTTTTTGTATATATAATAAAAAAGCAAGAAGACAATTTCATCTTATTCGTTTGATGTTGAAAGAGCCAAATATAGAATATCAACAATTATCAACAGTTTCTATACCTGCACTTATTTTAGCGGGTCAATATGATATGATTAAAGAAATTGATATTCAAAATATTGGAGAATCTTTACCATATGGAATAGTTAAAATTATAAAACAAGGAAATCATTCATTGTTAAGAGATTCATTTAGACAAACAATAAAAGAAATTGAAGCATTTCTTTATGCGTGTCATCAGGAGGAATAGATATGAGAGTATGTAAAGTTAAAGATATGAGTATTGGTGAAGGTAAGCCTAAAGTTTGTTTGCCCATAGTAGGAAAAACAAATGAAGATATATTAACACAAGCGAAATCATTTGAAGATATTGAATATGATATGGTTGAATTGAGAATTGATTTTTATGAAAGTATTTTAGATTTTGAGAAAGTTATCATATTGTTAAAAGAATTAAAGACGATTATTAAAAAGCCACTTCTATTTACTTATCGTTCTTTAAAAGAAGGTGGACAGATTCAGTTGAATGATGATCAATATATTGAATTAATAAGAAATGTATGTGAAAGTCAATTAATTGATATTGTGGATGTTGAATTATTAACGGGAAATCAAGTTGTTTATCAGTTGGTTGAAATAGCTCATGTCAATCATATGAAAGTCCTTATTTCTAATCATAATTTTGAATTAACCCCTGATAATCATCTTATGCGACAAATATTAGAACATATGGAAATTATGAATGCTGATATTCTTAAAATAGCTTATATGCCGCTTAGCCAAAAAGATGTTTTAAGATTAATGGAAATAACAATGGAAATGTCTTCAAAGTTATCTCATCCAATTGTGAGTATGTCAATGGGTGAAATAGGAAAGATATCAAGAATATGTGGAGAATTCACTGGTTCAGCAATGACGTTTGCTTCAGCAACTCATGCATCCGCACCTGGACAGATTGCTGTGAATGATGTGAATAAAATATTAGAGGTTTTGCATCATGATTGACATTCAAAAAGCCAGAATAGCATTTAAGAACTATATTTCTCAGTATGATCAAACAATTCCTTCAATACGTTTGAAGATTGTTCATACTTATGAAGTTATGAAATGTAGTGATGAATTGTGTGAGAAGATGAATTTAAATCAAGAGGATAAAGATTTGGCATCACTCATTGGTTTGTTGCATGATATTGGACGCTTTGAACAGTGGATGAAATATCAAACATTTGAAGATTATAAATCAGTTGACCATGCTTTGTTTTCATCAGAGTTATTATTTGATAAAGGGTTGATTAGAGAGTTTGTTGATGATTGTAAATATGATCATTTTATTAAGATTGCGATTGAACAACATAATCGTTATCAAGTAGAAGAAGGGTTTAATGAAAAAGAACTTTTGTTTATTCATTTAATTAGAGATGCTGATAAATTAGATAACTTTAGAGTAAAAGAAGTTGAAACATTTGAATCAATATTTCAAGTTTCATATGATAAAGTCTGTGAAGAAAAAATAACACCTGAAGTTTATCAACAAATTTACAATCAAGAACTTGTTTATGGACCTTCAAGAGTTACTCATCTTGATATGTGGCTATCTTATATTGCGTTTATATTTGATTTACACTATGATATAAGTCTTCAATATATTAAAGAAAACAACTGGGTTAATCGATCTTTTGATCGTGTTCAACCAAAGGATAAAGAAACATTGAAACAGTATTTCATATTGAAACAAAGAGTTTTAGATTATTTATAAGGGGATTTTATGAGACATAAAAAGACACAGAAAATTGTATATTTAGCTTTATTAAGTGCCTTAGCTATTGTGCTCCATACTGTAGATCATTACATATCTGGACCATTACCTTTGGGTGTTAAACTTGGAGTTGCTAATATTATTTCTTTAATTGTTATTGATATTTATGGTGTTAAAGAAATGTTTATCGTGAATATATTTAGAGTGGTTATTTCAGGATTGTTAACGGGTTCTATTATGAGTTATCCTTTCTTTATGAGTTGTGGAGGGGTATTTTTAAGTAGTATTGTCTTAGCGTTAATGACGAAGTTTACAAAGTTACCAGTTGTTTCAATTTCAATTATCTCCGCTCTGTTTCATAATATTGGTCAGTTAATTGTTGTTTCGTTTGTTATATCTTCTGCAGCAATGATGCCTTATGTATTTGTAATGATGGCAGCAGGTATTCCTACTGGGATATTTAATGGAGTGGTTGCTATTGAGGTTGAAAAGAGATTAAATAAAGAAAGGTTTTCTTAAGTGTTTTCTTATGATAAGAGAATACTTTTTATTTTTGTTTCAATAAAAATTGTGTATAATAAGTATATGTAAAGGAGAATAGATTATGACATTTAAAGAAGGTTTTTTATGGGGTGGAGCTGTTGCTGCTCACCAATTAGAAGGCGGATGGAATGAAGGTGGAAAAGGGCCTAGTGTCGCTGATGTAATGACAGTTGGAGCAAATGGTGTTGCTAGACGTATTACTGATGGTGTTATTGCTGGGGAAAACTATCCTAATCATGAAGCTATTGATTTTTATCATCGTTATAAAGGTGATATTGCATTATTTGCAGAAATGGGATTTAAGTGTTTTAGAACATCTATCGCATGGACAAGAATTTATCCTAAAGGGGATGAATTAGAACCTAATGAAGAAGGTTTGAAATTCTATGATGATTTATTTGATGAATGTTTAAAACATGGTATTGAACCAGTTATTACATTATCTCACTTTGAATTACCATATTATTTGGTAACTGAATATGGTGGATTTAGAAATAGAAAATGTGTTGATTTCTTTGAAAGATTTGCAAGAACATGTTTTGAAAGATATCATACTAAGGTTAAGTATTGGATGACTTTTAACGAAATCAATAATCAAGCTAATTATCAAGAAGACTTTGCACCATTTACTAACTCTGGTATCAAATATCAAGCTGGAGAAAATCGTGAAGAAATTATGTATCAGGCTGCTCATTATGAATTAGTTGCAAGTGCTAGAGCAGTGAAAATTGGACATGAGATTAATCCTGATTTACAAATTGGATGTATGATAGCAATGTGTCCTATTTATCCACATTC
Source organism: Coprobacillus sp. (assembly GCA_036639875.1). Classification (GTDB taxonomy): domain Bacteria; phylum Bacillota_I; class Bacilli_A; order Erysipelotrichales; family Coprobacillaceae; genus JAVWHX01. Next base: position 2,724 of record JAVWHX010000049.1, on the reverse strand, counting down.
ATGTAATCCACAAGATATGATGATGTCTGTTGGCGCAATGCATAAACGTTATTGGTTTACTGATGTTCACGCAAGAGGGGCATATCCTACATATATGACTAAATTCTTTGAAAGACAAGGATATCATTTAGATATTACTGAACAAGATTTAAAAGAATTAAAAGAAGGTTGTGTTGATTATATTGGATTTAGTTATTACATGTCTTTCTGTACAAAATATCAAAGAGAAAATCCAAATTATGATTATGATGAAACAACAGATTTAGTAAAAAATGAATATGTAAAAGCAAGTGATTGGGGATGGCAAATTGATCCTACAGGACTACGTTATTCATTAAACTGGTTCTATGATCATTATCAATTACCTATGTTTATTGTTGAAAATGGTTTTGGAGCTATTGATCAAAAAGAAGCAGATGGAACTGTTAATGATCAATATCGTATTGATTATTTAAAAGCTCATATTGAAGCTATGAAAGATGCTGTTGATATTGATGGTGTTGATTTAATGGGTTATACGCCATGGGGATGTATTGATCTTGTTTCTGCTGGTACAGGAGAAATGAAAAAACGTTATGGCTTTATCTATGTAGATAAAGATAACGATGGTCAAGGAACATTAGATAGAAGTAAGAAAAAATCATTTGATTGGTTCAAACAAGTTATTGCTTCTAATGGAGAAAAACTATAAAAGTGCTGCTTATGCAACACTTTTTTTGTTTGAACTTAATTTCCATTTTTCTACTTTTATACCATAAATAATTCCAACAATATCAGCAACAATCCAACCAATAGGAATAGCCCACCATATCGCAAGTGTATGAAAATAAGGAGCAAAGACATAAGCAATCATAACTCTAAGGCCAAGTGATATAACTGTTAGAACGATTGAAATTACAGGTTTTCCAATTCCTCTATAATATCCATATAATAAGAATAAACAACCAATACCAATATAACAAATTCCTTCAATTTGCAAATATTGTACACCTAAAGCAATAATTTCAGTTTCTGATGAATGAATAAAAATAAGCATTAACTTATCAGCAAAGAAAAAAACAACGGAAGAGATAAAAATACAGAAGAGTGATGAAAGCATAAATGCTTTACGAAATCCTTGATGAATTCTTTCAATCTGATTTGCACCTTTATTTTGAGCAACAAAAGTTGCAAAAGCATTTCCAAAATCTTGAACAGGCATATAAGCAAAAGAATCAATCTTAACTGCTGCTGCGAAAGCAGCCATCGTTGCTAAACCAAAACTATTGACTAAACCTTGAATCATCAGTATTCCAAAGTTCATAACAGACTGTTGAATACAAGTTAATAATGAATAATCTTTAATCTTCTTAAATATTTCTTTATCAAAATAACAATGCTCTTTCTTTGGTAATAAGTGCTTTTGAGTATAAAAAGTATAAATCATAATTCCAAAACCGCTTACAAACTGAGCAATAATAGTAGCAATGGCAGCCCCAGCAACACCCATATTTAACTGTGTAATAAAGAAGATATCTAAAACAATATTAATAATAGAAGCAATAAACAAAAACAAGAGAGGTGTTTTAGAATCACCTAAAGATCTTAATAAACATGAAAAATAATTATAAATAAATGTAAAAAAGATACCAATAAAAATTATCCATAAATAATCATATGTTTGTTTATAAACATCAACAGGTATATGAATAAAAGAAAGAATAGAATCTATCATAAGTAAACATAAGATTTCTAAGATAATTGCAATCATACCTATTCCAATAAAAGAAACAAAGAAAGATGTTTTCATTTTATCAATTTGCTTAGAACCGTATAACATTGAAAAAAGAATACTACTTCCCATACATAAACCTAAAATAATAGATGTTAAAAAAGTCATAATTGTAAATGATGATCCAACTGCTGCTAAGGCATTAGAACCAATATATTGACCAACTATAAATGTATCTGCAACATTATAAAGTTGTTGTAAAAAATTCCCTAAAATCATAGGAATAGAAAAAAGCAATAATGATTTTGTAATATTTCCTTTTATTAATTGAGTTTCCATTTGATTTCCTCACATTGTTTATATTTTATATATGATGAATGAATAAGTCAATACACATACTAATAAAGACATGATAAAGAAAGGAGAGAATATGCGAAAATCTATTGTTTCATTTTTAGCAGTTTTTATGATGTTTTCAATTAATATGAATATTGTTTTTGCTAAAGAAGATATTCCTTATTATAAAGTTGTAAGAAAAGAGAAGATTGATCTGTATGGTGCGCCAGTTTCGATTGAAGTTAAACATATTGAAAATGTAAAGAATAAAGATGTAAAAAAGCAGATTAATCTTATGATTGACAATTATGTGAAGACAACTTTAAATAAGCAAAAAGAAGAACTTAAGAAAACTCAACCTAATCGTTATACTGAATTAGGAATAAGTGTAAGTGATTATTATAGTTCAAATAACTATACATCTTTTAGTTTGGATTTCTTACAAATCATGGCATCTTCTTATGAGGAAAAACAATATCATACAATTGATTTAAGGAATGGTAAGGAAATAACAATTGATAACTGGTTAGGTAAAGATTATGCAAGAATAGTAAAAGATGAAGTTATTAAACAAGTTCATCAACAGAATCAACAAAATGGTACAGATATTTATTTTATGAATAAAGTTAATCATTTAAATATTCAAAAAGATCAATCTTATTATATTAATGAAGATG
>JAVWHX010000048.1:0-17129 GCA_036639875.1 Coprobacillus sp. | reverse complement strand
GTATTCAAGGTGGATTAAAAGCCATTGAAATGGCTTATACCAATCCTAATGCCTCTGAAGTCATTCGTTCTTTAACAGAACTTTATAAAAATGATAATGAAGTCTGTATTGGAGCAGGAACTGTCTTAGACTCTGAAACTGCTAGAATGGCAATCCTTGCTGGAGCAAAGTATATTGTGTCACCATCTTTCAATAATGAGACTGCTGTTATGTGTAATCGTTATGGTATTCCCTATATTCCTGGATGTATGACAATAACTGAAATTGTCACTGCAATGGAAGCAGGAAGTGAAATCGTTAAGTTATTCCCAGGCAGTGCCTTTGGAGCTAGTTATGTAGGGGCAATCAAATCACCATTACCACAAGTGAGTTTAATGGTGACTGGTGGAGTTAAACTGGATAACTTAAAACAATGGTTTGATGCAGGTGTTGATGCTGTTGGAGTAGGTGGAGAATTGAATAAACTTGGTGAACAAGGTCAATTTGATGAAATTACGAAAATCGCAAAAGAATATGTAAATGCAAAAAACAACATGAATTCATAATCATGTTGTTTTTTCTTCTAAATTTATTGTTTCCTTATCTTTTATTCGCTTGTTTATCCATCTACGCATTAACTCATAAATAACTGAGAATGTTGGTAAACCAAATACCATCCCTGGTATTCCAAACAATCCTCCACCAGCTGTTACTGCAAATAGTACCCACAATGCTGATAAACCAACCGAACTGCCAACAACATGCGGATATATTAAATTAGATTCAAATTGTTGTAATAGTGTTCCAAAAACAACAAATACGACTGCTTTCATTGGAGCAATAAACACAATCAATAACGCACCGATTGCAGTTCCAATAATTGGACCAAAGTAAGGAATAATATTTGTAAAACCAATCACAATAGCCGCAATTGAAGCATATGGAATATCTAGTATTTTACATCCAATATAACAAAGAATCCCAATAATAAATGACTCTGTTAATTGACCAGCAAGAAAGTTTTCAAATGTTGAACCTGTCAATTGTGCAACTTCTTTAAATTTATTAAAATAACTTTCCTTTAAAAATGCTGTCCCTACTCTTTCAACTTGTTTTAATAATTTATCCTTAGAAAATAACATATAAATTGCAAGCACAAAGCTAATAAACATATTTACAACTCCAGTTGCAAAGTGTGAAACCCCTGACGCTATACTTGGCACCCATGAAGTAATACTACTTAATATCGTATCACCAAATGTTTCTTGGAATTCTTGAACTTTCTTAACTATATCAGGAGATGCATTGAATTGTTTCATAAATTTATTTAAGAATTCTTCTATTTGCGTAATTGTTGCTGGCATATTATCTATCAACAACTTAACATTATCTATAACTTGTGGCAATATAACCAATACGACAATAACTATAACCATGACAACTAACAGTACTGATAGAATAGCTGAGATTGTTTTCTTCAGCTTATCATTTTGAATAGGTAGTTTCTTTATAAATAATTTCATTGGTATATTAAAGATAAATGCTAATACAAATCCAACAATAAATGGTTGAATAATATCAAACAATGTCCCAAAGAAACTTAAGATTACTTGAAAATTAAGCAGTGCCAATATTAACACCGCAATATATGTAACCAAAATAATCATATTCTTTAAATTTAAATCTCTCATCTTATCTGTTGCTTTCACACCATCACCTCTTTTCCAATTATATCATATATTGTATGTCTTTAATATGAAGAAATTCCTCCTATAATTATAGGAGGAATATTTTATTCTAAAACATATTTTTTCATAAGAGTTTCATTTTTCTCAATTAATTTAAATACAATAGCTCCAATAACCAATATAATCACTTCACCAGCAAATACATAAAATGCGTTAATCATAAATGGAAGATCTAATGCCACATATAATTCCACACCAATAATAAGCCCCGTAATCACTCCACCTACAATCCCTGCAACAAATAAATTCTTCAATTTATACATAGCAAGACAAACAATTAATGTTGAAAGTGTACCAAAGCACATATCCATCATTCCTAGTGGTGAAATCGTATTTGCGATTAAGCACCCTAACACTAAACCTGGTATATACTTTTTATTATAAAAAGCTAAAAATACCATTACTTCAGAAATACGCATTTGAATTGCTCCATATGACAATGGTGCAATCGCCATTGTTAAAACAGCGTAAATCCCTGCGATCATTGCGTTTATCGCAATCATCTTTACATCAATTCTATTCATTTTTCTCTCCTTCTCTTCTAAAACACAGTTAGAAGCCAGACAAATAAAAAAGATGGCGAGCCACCTTGATTACTTGTCCTTAGTTTTTTATACTGGGTTTGGCTCTCGAACCAGTTCTTTGATATTTTAGCATACCTATACTATGAAATCAACATGAAATACTAACATATTTTAATTGCAATAAGCAAAAATATCTAGAATATATATTTGCTTTATGCTATACTATATTCATGGAATGCTCATAACGATAGGTGGTTATTCTTTGGTCAGGAAACCAGAGACTGTAAACTCTGTTAACATAGATATCTTCATAAGAAGAAATATGAAAACAGGGAGGTGATTGAAATGACTGATTATGAAATGTTAAAACTTGTTCTAACAATTCTAGTCATCGTTATCAACTTACTTCTCTATATAATAGAGAATACAAAAAAATAACTACCTCAACTTTGGCCAGTTGGTAGTTATTTTTTGCCATAAATCCAAAGAATAATCGCTTATTGATCATTCCTTATTTATATTATATATTAATTTATATATTTTTCAAGTTAAAAATGCCTAAAGCAAACTATATATGATACTCCCATCCATGGTCTCCATGATATATCATTCTTTTATTCATGCCACCATCAACAATAAATGTTTCTCCAGTGATAAAGCTAGCATCATCACTGCATAAAAAACTTACCATCTTTGCAATATCTTTAGGTGTACCTACTCTACCTACTGGAATTGCTGACATATCTTCTTTAGAAAACGAATCAGTATCATGGACATCTATCCACCCAGGAGCAATACAATTCACTCTTACATTGCCTGACAATGATACACTTAATGCATGTGTTAATGATACAATTCCACCCTTTGCACTAGAATATGATTCTGTATCAGGTTCAGATTGAAATGCACGTGAAGAAGCAATATTAATAATTGATCCTTTCTGCTTTGTTAAATCATTCTTAAAACTTTGGCTTAAGTAATATGGAGCAACTACCCCTATCGATAATGTATGTTGAAAATCTTCATAGTGACAATCACTTAATATTCCCTTATGTGATACACATGCATTATTAATCAATATATCAATTCTTTGTAACTTGTTCTTACAAAAAGATACAAACATATCCAAATCATCTTGTTTAGAAACATCTCCTAAAAAGAAATATACATCATCATTCTCTAACGTTTTTCTATATGCTTCGTTGATATCAATAAAACATACTTTTGCACCTTCATTTACAAACTCTTCAATAATTCCCTTTCCTATTCCATGTCCTCCGCCTGTGATGACAATACCATAATCTTTATATTTCATCAAATCACCAACCTTTTATACATTCTATCATAACAATATAAAAAGAAAAAGAGTACACAGTACTCTTACTAGATTAATGAAACATATCTTTTTTCTTAAATATCCAAGATGCAATAATCATTGCGATAACAGCAACAATTGTTGGGAACCACCACTCAGGTATTGGTAACCCTTCAACATTCATACCATAAAAACTAAAAATAATATTTGGTATTGCCATAACAATTGTAATAACAGTTAATATCTTCATTACGATATTCAAGTTATTAGAAATAACTGATGCGAACGCATCCATAGTTCCAGATAGAATATTTGAATAAATATTACACATCTCTATAGCTTGATGTATTTCAATAAGAACATCTTCTAATAAATCTTGATCTTCTTCATATAACTTAATAAGTCGTCCACGACTTATTTTATTTAAAGTGACTTCGTCTGTCTTTAAAGATGTAGAAAAATAAACAAGTGATTTTTCTAATCCTAACATCTGAATTAATTCTTTGTTTTTCATAGATTGATGTAAAGTCTTTTCAGTTCTTAAAGAAATACGATCAATTTGTCTTAAATAAATCAAGAAACGTTGTGATATACGTAATAACATCAACAATAAGAACTTAGTCTTCATACTTGTATTAATACCTCGAATACGTCCTAATGCCATATCCTCAACATTCAAATTCTCATACAAAGAAATTGTAACAATATAACCTTTCATAAAAACAACACCTAATGGAAGTGTTGTATATAATAACGTATCTTCCACCATTTTATCATTTTCTTCTGCACTTGGATAATCAATAATAATAAGAGTTTGATCATGATCATCATCATGATCAATATGTGATACTTCTTCTTCATCCAAAGAAGCCTTTACAAATTCTGAAAGAACTCCAACTTCATTAATAAGATAATCAATTTCTTCTGGTCTAGGTGACACAGCACTGATCCAGCACCCTTGTTCAGGTTTCTCTATTTTTTTAGTAACTCCGTCAAATGTTTTATAAAATTCAAGCATCTTTTACCTCCTTCTTACAGGAGATTGGCTTGTATGTCTCCTGTTATATTTATATAATTCTTGGTTTGACTCGAGGGCTCAGGAGACATAACAACACCTTCTTTCTTTAGTTTTTTTATTATAACATGAACTCTTTTTAAAAGATACTTAATTCTATATCAATAGAAAAGGTTGCTTTTAAGCAACCTTATGTATCAAATTATAATGCTTCTCCGTTTGTTTTAATCACTTTCTTATACCAATAATATGAATCTTTCTTATATCTATTAAGAGTTCCAGTATTTTCATCTTCTTCTCTATCAATATAAACAAATCCATATCTCTTTTGATATCCATTTAACCAACTTAATAAGTCAGTATATGACCAAGTACAATAAGCAAGAACTCTACAACCATCATCACATGCTTTCTTTAATTCTTCAATATGAGCTTTTAAATAAGCAATACGATATGGATCATGAACTTCACCACTAGCTTCTAACTTATCAAATGCACCTAATCCATTTTCAGAAATAACAATTGGTAAATCGTAACGTGATGTAATATCTCTACAACACATTCTTAATCCCATAGGATCAATTGTCCAATCCCAATCTGTTGTTGGTAAGAAATCATTTGCAGGATTCTTATATAATCCTGGGATACCTTGAACTTTAGCAGTTCCTTTCTTACCAGTTGTATTCATAGCATTGTCACTTGCTCCAACGCCATTAATATCGTTATATTCAGCAACATTTGTTTGATAATAATTAACACCCATAAAATTAACTAACTTAGCTGCTGCTTCTAAAGTTTCTTTATCTCCCTCTTCAAAATCAGGAGTTGCATTTAAACTTTCTAAATAAGCCCATGCACTTCTAGGATAACGCCCATAAGCATAAATATCCATCCACCAGTAATTCTGTAAGTCATCAAAATCAGCCTTTGCCATAGCATTCTCTGGTCTTCTATCATATGCATAACAAGGTCCATATGCAAAACTTGCTCCAACATGTGCTTCTGGATAGAGTTTCTTTAACTCAATAACTGTTTTTGCATGTGCCATATTAGCATGATGATTCACTTGATAAAACAACTTCATTTCATTACTCTTTCCAGGTGGATGCATTCCTTTTAACCACCCAAATGTTGTAAAGATATTTTGTTCATTCATTGTAATCCAATACTTAACACGATCCCCATATCTTTTAAATAAAGTTGTTGCATAATTCACATAGTCATCAACAATCTTTCTATTTTCCCAACCATGATATAGATTTTCTAATGCTTGAGGCATATCCCAATGATAAACAGTAACCATTGGTTCAATACCATATTTAATCAATTCATTAATTAAATCATCATAAAACTTCAATCCAGCCTCATTAACTTCTCCATTACCATTAGGATAAATCCTTGCCCATGCAATAGAAAAACGATAAGTCTTTAATCCCATTTCTGCCATTAAAGCTACATCTTCTTTATAACGATGATAATGATCTACTGCTTTATCACCAGTTGTCGCTTGAAATGTTTTCCCTGGAATTCTCACAAACTCATCCCAGTTAGAAATACCTTTACCATCATCTTGCCATCCACCTTCTACTTGATAAGCAGCTGATGCACTTCCCCATAAGAAACCTTCAGGGAATCCTTTTGATTCTTTAAAATACATATATATCCTCCTTGTTATATGTTTTCATTTACAAAATCAATAAACGATTGTAGATACGAATCTTCAAAATCATTAAAATCATATAAATGCTTTTCTTTAATTGGAAATAATAATTTATTTGATTGATCATGATTATATAAAGGGAAAACCATTTGAAATGGAACATCCTCATCTACTTTAGAATGAATATAAACAGTAGGAATATGGTTTTTCTTAACCAAATTCACTGTATTCATTTTCTTAATATCAGTTTGGATTTCTGCTTTAATTGTAGAACGAATAATCGAACCACAAACCATACGTAATATCTTTGTTTCTTTTTGACAACAAATTGCTAAATAATCAGAAACATTATCATATGCTCCTTCACTAATAATCAAATCAACATTCTTTAACTTATCTAATCCAGATGTATTTAAAATTGTATTAGCACCCATCCCTTGTCCATACATAACAATACGATGATCACTTCCATATTTTTGTAATACATAAGTATTAAAATACATCAAGTCAAAAACATCTCTATATCCAAATCCTCTAATATAACCATCACTTAATCCATGAGCATTAGCATCAATCATTAAGATATTATCATTTTCAAATATCTTTTGAAGATAGATAACTGTCTCTTTCAAAGAATAAGCAGATTTCATTAATGCATGTAAACAAATAATAGTTCTCTTTGCTTTTGGTTTTTCAATTAAATACCCTTGCAAAAACATATCTTTATGATTTTTAATCTTAATCTTTTCAGCACCAATTTCTTCATACCAATGACTTTGATCTTCTTTACTTAACTTTTCACGATACAAGACTTTCTTAGCAAATTGTCTTGATAAAACAACACCTGCTGATAATGTTGATACTGTTACAGTCGAAGCCAACGCACTTGAAACTATTGTTTTCTTTTTCATTTATACCACTCCTTAAAATTTTCCATTAACAATCTATTTATATTCATAACTTGTTCAAAAGAACTTAAACGATAATTTTCACTTTCCATTCTAGCTGCAAAATACTGAATTGCAGTTACTAGCTTATCTCTAACTTTAGGTCTTAATTGCACAGGGAATGTATCAATTGGGAAACAAGTAAAGATAAAAGTATTATAATCTTCATGGAAAAGATTTAATAAAATTTCATAACCTTCTGTTTTTACAATTGAATTTCCTAAAGCTAAATCTAAATCATGATTCGCAAATGTTAGCATATTATTAATGATTCCTCTTAAAATTTCAATAACAACTGCATTGTATTGATCTACATCATTATGAAAAATATAATATATATAAGAAAAAACAAGATTCGCATTTTCTCTTTTTTCATCTTTATCATTTAAAATCAGATCCTCTTTAAGAGTCTCAATCAAATTCTTTGTAACTCTATATTGAGATAAAACCATTGATCCAAAATCAGTCATAATCGCAAAAGAAAAACGAGGATTTAAACATAATATATGAATTGCTTCAAACAATTCATCTTTTACATTATTATAAAACTTATCCAAGTTTTCATAAACAATACGAATAATTTCTCTTACATAATATAAATGGAATTGATATTCTGTATCTAAGTATTTAGAAGCAGTTCCACTCCATTCATATTGATATAAAATAGAACCAAATAATATATTCACACTATCAATAAACTTCTTATATTGTCTATTTGATAACAATGTTTTCAAACAAGGAATAAATGTTTTATAAAATTCATCCATTGTTTCCTGATTAATACCTTTATGATATTTCATGTAATTTAAAATATCACAAAAATCAATCGGTTCTAAAGAATGATGCTGAGTTGAAATGTTTTTAATATAATTTTCATATAATGAATAATGAAGAGTGCTATTATATTCACTTTTTATAATCACATGCTTAATAGCATCCTTAACAATAAACAATTTCTCTTGTTCATGAAGATCTTCAGAAAATGTATAAGTGATTTTTCCAATACATTGAACTTCTACATATATATCAATCTGCCTAAAGTTTTCATCCAACATATAATAATGACATTTAAAACTATTTTCACTTGTTCTATAACCACTATGAAATCTATACTTTCCAATGTATTGAGACTTATTATCATCCAAGAATTCTTGCATGAGTTGAGTATTATATCTCATATTGTTCACCTTGATGAGCACGTCTAAAACGTGATAAGAAATTGCTTTGTATGTATTGTATTGTGACATCTTTAATATGTTCTTTTGAATAATCTCCACCCATCATTAATGATGTATCCATTATTTCTTCAGTTAATAAAGTTAATTCATGATCTGTTAATTCTATCTTTTCTACTGCTATTGTTGTTTTAACAACCTTTTTACAATCATCAATATATTCTTTTTTATCTATATCTGTTATATGTTCCATTATATTCACTTCCTTAGTCCATATTATACCATGAATTCATTCTCATTTTTAGTGAAAAGAACATTTTTTATAAAGAAAAAATGATGATTTTCTACAAAACCATCATTATTATCTTAAAAACTTAATATCTTCTGTAAACAATAAACCAAAATCTTTGATAAATTCATATGCTTTATTATATGTTTCTTTATCTAATAGCGCTTCACTTTCATGTGCATCTGTTCCAATAATAATTTTATTTCCTACTTTTTTAGCGATAACAAAGAACAATACATTTGGATAATGACGTTTTGTTGAAAAACCTAATAGATTAAGTTCTAAAGGAATATCCATTTCTTTAGCAGCCATACATAGTCTTGTCATTTCCTTTGCATAAAATTCATCATTTTCATCAAAGTTTGCTAAATCTGGATGAGCAAGATAACTATATAGTCCTGTCTTCATTGCTGCAATACAACTATCAACATAACTTGTTAATTGTTGTTGAGTCAGTGGTCTTCCATAATAAATTCCTGTTTCATCAGTATCCTCGAAATGATTTCCTAAAATAATATAATCAATTGAATATTTCTTAAGTGTTTCTTTTAACCAATCCATATATTGAGGGAAGTATTCACATTCCAATCCAATTTTAATAGAAATCTGTTCTTTATATTTTTCTTTTAATTCAAGTAATGTTTTGACATAATCATCTAAACGGTCTTCTTCCATTCTCATTGTAGAATGATAGTTTGAACGATAATGCCATGGTGTATGATCACTAAATCCTAACTCTGTATATCCAGCTTTAATTGCTGCAAGAATATACTCTTCTTCAGTTCCACTTGCATGATAGCAACGTGTTGTATGTGTATGATAATTTTTCATAACTTCCTCTCCATCTCCATCCTATGATTGCTATTATACATGAAATTGAAATAAAAATGAAGAGATTCACAACATTTTATTATCTTTTAAAAGACTATATATAAATATGCTATTTTAAAAGGCCATCAAATGGCCCTTTGTTTAAATATTCTTTCCTAATTCATAAGCTTGTTGACAAATCTCTTTATCCTTAATTTCACCTTTATGAAGAACTGCTGTTCCACAAATAACCCCTGCTTCTTTTACTGTTCTTAAAACCTTGATAAATCCTCTTAAGCTTTCTATAGTTCCAGTTAATTGTGTTTTATCAGGAGTTGCACTAGTAATAATAAAATAAGCATCTTTTTGTTTTGAGGATTCTCTTATTTCATACTCTCTTGCAAACATACGATCAATAAGTAACTTTAATTGTGCTGACACACTATAGAAATAAACGGGTGTTGCCAAAACAAGCACATCTGTATCAATAACTTTTTGAATAATCTTATCCGCATCATCTTTGATAATGCACTCACGATTATGATTTCGACAATACTCACAAGCCAAACAAGGTGAAAGTGAATAATCATTTAAATTGATTTTTTCTACAGTTACGTTTGCTTCTATAGCACCTTTTAAAAACTGTTCACATAAATACTCACTATTTCCATTTCTTCTTGGACTTGATGAAATAATCAAACATTTTTTAGTCATATTATGTTTTATCCCTTTGGTTTTAATGGTCCATAGAAGTATGAAGCAGTTGCTCCACCATCAATTAGAAAATCAGCACCAGTTATAAACGCTCCTTGTGGACTCATTAATAACTCCGCCACATTTGCAATTTCATCTGCTGTCGCTGGACGTCCAGCTGGACAAGATGCAAACATGTTTTTATAGAAATCTCCTCTAGGTCCATTGAATTCATCGATTGCTAATGGTGTCACAACGATTCCTGGTGAAATAGAATTAATACGAGCGCCTCTTTCTCCCCACTTAACCGCTTGTGCCATGACACGTTTTTCATTACAACGTTTAGCAATTTGATAAGCATGTAAACTATCAACAATATTTTCTTTTTGAAGAACTTCTAAATCAAGTAACTCTTCAGTTGGTGTTATCGCAAGTTGTTCATCTATCACTGCTCCTAAAGCTGGCATTCTATGTCCAGACTGACTAGAAATTGTTATGCCTACGCCACCTTCTTCAATAACTTTTCCAACCTCTTCTAACAAAACTGCTGTTCCATATAAATCTACTTTTAAAATAGTTTCTATAGATGCTTGACTAGGAGAAACTCCTGCCCCATTGATAAGCATTGTAATATCTCCATATTGTTTAGCTTCTTGAATCAAATTTAAAATTGAACTTCTTGACGATAAATCCATTTCAAAAGGAACAACATCAAATCCTGCTTCATTCATTATCTTCGCAATATTTTGAGCATTATCTAAACTCTTATCACCCATAATGATCTTTTTACCATAACCCATTCTTCTTGCGATTGCCATACTGATTTGACCAGCACCTGTAACTATCATGACATCTTTCATATGTTCTCCTTTTCTAATGTCCACCAAAGACATCAAAATCCATTGTCTTTAATTGATTATCTATCTCTTTTATTTCTTCTTTAGTCAGTTGTACATGCCCAGAATTAAAATTTTCTTCTAGTCGAGATAATTTTCGACTTCCTGGAATAGGAACAATAAAGTCTTTCTTACAAAGCATCCATGCTAAAGAAATTTGGGCCATTGTTGCATTTTTCTTTTGCGCTAAATCTTTAAGAATTTCTAATAACACTTGTGCCTTCTTAAAACCTTCTTCTTGATATTGAGGCATTCTATTTCTAAAGTCTCCTTCTGAGAACTTTGTTTCACTCGTAAATTGACCTGTTAATAAACCATTTGCCATTGGTGAAAAAGCAACATAAGTTATTCCAAGTTCTTCACAAACATCAAATAAATTTTCATGCCATCTTGCGACCATTGAATACCTATTTTGAATAGCACTCACAGGACATACAGCATGTGCTCTTCTTAAATAATCTTCATTAGCTTCTGAAATACCCCAAGCTTTTATTTTCCCCTCTTCAATCAGTTCTTTCATAACTCCTGCAACTATCTCAGGTTCTACTTTTGAATCAATACGATGTTGATAATATAAATCAATACATTCAACATTTAATCTTTTCAAACTTCCTTCTAATGATTTTCTAATCGCTTCTTTAGAACTATCAAATTCTAAATGATCACCTTTATGTTCAACTCCAAATTTCGTTGCTATAACAACTTCATTTCTAAATTCATGAATTGCTTCACCAACCAATTCCTCATTATAAGATATACTTCCATCAGCATTTTCACCAGTATAACATTCAGCAGTATCATAGAAGTCATAACCCAACTGATGAGCCTCTTTCATTGTTTGAATAGCTTTGGCACGATCTTCAGCAACACCATAAGCATGAGAGAAGCCCATACATCCAAGTCCTACTGGATTTATATACATATTTGTTTTTCCTATTTGTCTTTTATTCATATAATTCCTTTCTACTTCTTATCAGCATCTTTGATACAACGTAATGCGTTTAAAGTTCTTGGATAACCAATAAATGGTAAACATTGTGAAATAACTTTAATCAAGTAATCTTTATCATTTCCAATTCTCATATTAGCAGCTGCATGAGATGTTAATTGCGGTTCACAGCCACCTTGAGCAGCAAGGAAACAGAAAGTCATCATTTCTCTTTGTTGATAATTCAATCCTGTTCTTGTATAGTAATCACCAAAACAATTATCTGCTAACCAATGATTAATATGTCTTGAATCTTCATCACCTGATTTATAGAATTCTCTCATTGATTCACCAAAAATATCAACTTGTGCTTGAATCCCTTTTTCTAATCTATTATGAACATTTGTAGTGGATTGACCTTCTAGAGGAAGTTCGATTTGATTCATTATACAAAAATCATTCACCGCATGAAGGAATGGAAAGACTCTCCCAATCCCTAAATAAGCAACTGCTTGATAAACAATTTCTTTCATCTCAATAGGTGTTACATCAAAATGATATGCAGCTGTTAACATTGCCTTAAATTCATCAATTCCTTGACACCCTATAAGAGTTGCTAAAATTGCCATAAAACGTGTATGTCCATCTAAATCATCTTGATTCACAACTTCATCAAATGCAAAATTATCAAACATTTCAATAAACTCAGGATCTGTTTTTAATAACTTTGATTCATAACTAGGAAACATCTTTTCATGATACTGTATTGCTTTATTATTTATTGCCATCTTATATATTCTCCTTTATCCAATTCTTAACTTGTTCTTGTGCACGATGAACTTGACTACCATATATTGCGAATGATTTTTTTATATGTGATTGGGGACATAGTTTTTTTATATCTTCAACACTCTTTCCCATTTGACTACCTTCATGTGTAC
Organism: Coprobacillus sp.; assembly: GCA_036639875.1. Lineage (GTDB taxonomy): Bacteria > Bacillota_I > Bacilli_A > Erysipelotrichales > Coprobacillaceae > JAVWHX01. The sequence continues at coordinate 4,209 of JAVWHX010000048.1, read as the reverse complement.
AGAATGGATAAATATTTTTATCAGTCAAATCATATTCTTCTAAAAATGTCCATACACACATAGGCATTGTTCCCCACCAAGAAGGATAACCTAAATAGATATTCTCATAATCTTGTATATGGTTTAATACATTTGTAATCTTTGGTCTTTCATTATGATTTAATTCTTTTTTAGCAATATCTGTACATTCATGATATTTATAGGGATAAGGATGCAAAGGCTCAATCTTAAATAAATCTCCATCTGTTAATGATTGAATTTCTTTTGCTATCACTTCTGTGTTTCCTATCTTTAAATCAATGATATTACCTGATACATAATTTTCTCCAACATGAGAGAAATAAACAATCAATGTCTTTGTCATATTCATCTTCCTTTCTTTACAATACCATTTTATATCTTTATTTTATAAACAACAATTCTTGTTGCTAATGTTATGCATAAGTTATACTTATGCATAATAAAAGACAAAACATTTAACTGTCTTGTCTTAATAACTTTCTTAAAAGTTCAGCAAACTCTTCTATATAATAATTGGTTCTACTCTTCTCCCAAAAAGCACAATAGTTACGTTGTAATTGTTTTTTATGATGATAAAGAGGTAATCTTTTAATACCGATTGCTGGTGGAGGTAAAGTTCCAACTGCTTCAATTGGCATAAAGCCACGATTACTCACAACCATCAATCTTCCTTCTTCTAAATTATCAGCAAAGAGAAATTGATTTGAAAATCCTAAAGTATTTTGATAATAATCTTGTTCATTGAATTGTTGTTCTTTAGAAGAAATCAAAATACATGAATGTCTTCTTAAATCTTCTATTGTTAAAGAATTCATTTGACTTAGTGAATTGTTATTAGATATTTCCACATAACAATCACTATACAATAATTCATAATTAAAATAATCATGATTGAATGCCCTTCTTTGATCACTAATAACCAAATCAACTTGTTTAGATTTTAACAAATGATAAAGTTCTTCATGTGTTCCATTCACAATAGATAATGAAACTTCTGGATATAGCTGAGAAAACTCTGCAATAGCATTATGTAATTCTTGTGCCCCATAACAACGCAAGTAACCAATTTTCATAGTGAGTTCATCTTCACCACGTCTTATAGTCTCACTCTTAAGTGTTTCTATCTCACCAAGTATACTTTTACCATGACGATAAAAGTACTCACCAGCAGGCGTTAAAACGAAACTACGAGGACTTCTCTTCATTAACTCAACACCCAATTCTTTTTCTAATGCCTTGATTTGTTGTGATATAGCTGATTGTGAAATATAACATTCTTCAGCAGCTTTAGTAAAACTATGACATTCAACAACACTCATAAAATATTTCATTTGTTGATACAACATTTTCTCACCTCAATTATAGACTTATTATATCATTAAATTATAAAGAAAAGTAGAAGGTTTATCCTTCTACTCATAATCACATGTATAACCACGCATATCTAATTCTAATTTTTCAACTTGCCACCCATCTAATAAATGCCCAAGTTCTTCTTTAATTCTCACTACACCTTTTGTATCTTCTGATTTAATAACTGCCATAATAGTTGGACCAGCCCCAGATAAATAACAACCTAAAACTTGATTATCCTTACCTAAAATAGCCATTATCTCTTCAAATCCTTCAATTAACTTCCCACGATATGGTTGATGTAAACGATCCTTAAACCCTAACTTCAATCCTTCATCATGTCCATTAATTAATGAAGCAACCATCAATGCTAAATGTGAAACATTAGCAATTGCATCTGCTCTTGATAACTGTTGTGGTAAAACAGAACGAGATTTCTCAGTTGATAAAGTAAAAGGTGGAATAAATGCAACATAACGATAATCATGTTTAACAGGAATATTTAATGTTGTGACTCCATCAGCCATAACTGAAACTGTTAACCCTCCAAAAATAGCAGGAGCAACATTATCAGGATGTCCTTCAATTCTTGTTGCAATTTCTAAAATATCTTGTCTATCTTCATAACGATCTTTAAATGCAAATGCTCCAACAATTCCAGCTACAATACATGTCGAACTTGATCCAAGCCCTCTTGTATAAGGAACATCTCCACTACATTCAATACGCACACCATTAAACTCTAATCCACATTCCTTAGCGCCTTCAACAAATGCTTGATATGTCATATTCTCTTCATTACAGAATTGTTCAGGACAACCAGTAATCTCAAGACCATCATCTAACAATTCAAAAGTAAATGTATTATATAAAGTCACTGCTAATCCAGCAACGTCAAATCCTGGTCCTAAGTTCGCACTCGTTGCAGGAACTCTTACTTTAACCTTCATATTATAACTCCTCAATTTGTTGACCAATGAATTTCACGATATCATCTTTATCAATAACTTTTGTATGCAATATTTCCCTATCCTTAATACCTTTTAAAGGTGTTGGAACATTGACATTTGTTTTCTTATTTAATGCTTCAATGGCATCATACTCATTTAATGTTTCACCAGTTAATGCTTCATATACAGATTCTGGGAACTTATAAGGAGAAGCCGTTGATAAAATAATTGTCTTTGTTTGATCTTGTGTCTCTTGTTGATATTCTTTATACACACCATATCCAATAGCCGTATGTGTATCTAAGACATATCCACTTTCTTCATAACATACTTTAATTGCCTTTAAAACATCTTCTTCACTTAAACATCCTGCTTTGAAGTTATCTTTAACAATCTTTAATAAATCTTCATCAACTTCATAAATACCAGTTTCATTTAACTTATCCATATAACCTTTAACTTTAGATGCATCATTAGATAAAAGATAAACTAATCTTTCTAAATTACTTGAAACAAGAATATCCATTGCTGGAGCATTTGTCTTATAGAATTCTCTATTGGCATCATACTTACCTGTATTGAAGAAATCAGTTAATATATTATTTTTATTAGAAGCAACAATAAATGTCTTAATTGGTAACCCCATCTTTTTAGCAATATACCCTGCTAAACAGTTACCAAAGTTACCACTTGGAACTGTAAAGTTCACTTCTTCTCCCATTTCTATTTCTTTATTATTTACAAGACTCATATATGAATAGAAATAATAAACGATTTGAGGAATAAATCTTCCTACGTTAATAGAATTAGCTGAAGATAAGAAAACATGATGTTGATCACATAAATCTTTTAATTCTTGTGATTGAAAAGCCACTTTCACTGCTTTTTGAGCATCATCAAAATTACCATGAATTCCAATGATATCAACATTATTTCCTGTTTGTGTAATCATTTGTTGTTTTTGAATAGGAGAAACCCCATCAAGTGGATAAAAGACCTTAATAGATGTTCCCTCAACATCTTTAAATCCTTCTAAAGCCGCTTTTCCAGTATCACCAGAAGTTGCTGCTAAGATCATAACTTCTCTTTCTTCCCCTTTTTTCTTTAAAGAGTAAGTCATAAAATAAGGTAACAAAGATAATGCCATATCCTTAAATGCTGCAGTTGGTCCTTGGAATAACTCAGCAATATAAACATCTCCTGCTTTTTCTACAGGGACTACACTCGTAGGAAACAATCCACTTCCATATGCATTTTGACATAACTGTCTTATATCTTCTTTTGCATCATCTGGAGTAAATGTAGATATAATTTCTGTAGCCATATCTACATAGCTCATATTTTGTAGTGATTTTAAATCTTTTTTATCAACATCAAAGTGAGGAACAAGTAATCCACCATCACTACCAATCCCTTGTAAAATAGCCTCATAAAAGTCTAATGGTTGTTGATTTCCTCTTGTACTGACATACATTTTTTCTTTCATAATTACTCCCCCAATTCTTTATTTGTCTAATTGTATACAATTTTATTTTACAAGTCAATAATATTAGAAAAAAACTACATTATTCCTTTCTTTTTAAGAATAAAGACAATTTTATAAAAATTATTTATTCTTTTATAAAAAAATTATCATATATTATTTTGACTATTGATGAACAATAGAATATAATAGTAAAAAATAACAAGGGGGATTCATATGAGTCAGATTATTGTTCCAAAGGGGTATAAAGCTCATTTAAGTTTAATTGAGACAGAAGTCGCTATTAAAATGATTAAAGATACATTTGAAAGAAGATTGGCTGAACAGTTAAGATTAACACGTGTGTCAGCACCATTATTCTTATTAAAGAATACAGGATTAAATGATAATTTGAATGGTATT
>JAVWHX010000047.1:0-17837 GCA_036639875.1 Coprobacillus sp. | reverse complement strand
CTACTCTTGTAATGTTTCCCATTCATTTAATAAGTTTTCTAATAATGCATTCTTTTCATCTAATTCTTTGATAATCTCATTATACTTTACATAATCATTACAAATATCCTCGTCATGAATGAATTCATTCAAATCGCTTATTCTTTGTTCTAAAAGAGAAATATCTTTTTCTATTTTTTTAACTTGATTTTGTTGTTTTCTAATCTCTGATTGGTTTTTCTTTTGTTGTTGGTAAGCAGTATTCTTTTCTTTTTCTACAACAACACTATTTTTATTTTCTATATATGTTCCATAATTCCCACTATAAGTCAAAGCATGATCTTTTTTCATTTCTACTACTTTAGTAGCAAGTTTATTAATAAAATATCTATCATGACTAATAAAAAGAATAGTTCCTTGAAAAGACATTAAGGCATCCTCTAAGACTTCTTTTGATTCAATATCTAAATGGTTAGTAGGTTCATCTAAGACTAAGAAATTACATCTCGATAACAATAACTTCATTAAAACAATACGGCCTCTTTCACCACCAGATAAAACTTCAATACTTTTAAATACATCTTCACCTTTAAATTGAAATGAAGCACATGCACTTCGAATTTCAGTATTTGTCATTTGAGGATAAGCATCACTGATTTCTTGAAATATTGTTTTATGAAAAGATAAAGAAGTATGTTCTTGATCATAATAACCAATCATCACTTTGCTACCCAATTTAATCTTACCAGCTTGCTGAATCATATCACCTAATAGAATATGAAACAATGTTGTTTTCCCAATTCCATTTGGTCCTATTAATGCTACACGTTCTTCTTTTTTTACTTCGAAATCAATATGCTCAAATAATGGTTTATCAAAACTCATTGCTAAGTCTTTAACTTTTAAAACATCATAACCAGATTCAATAAGTGGTTGAAATTGTATTTGAATAGCCTGAGGTAATGCATCAGGTCTATCTAACTTTTCCATTTTATCTAATGCTTTTTCTTTACTTTCAGCTCTTTTGACTTGCTTTTCACGACCATACGACTTCAATAAATCAATACTTTCTTGCATTCTTTTGATTTCTTTTTGATTATCTATATAATGTTTTAAATCAATTTCACGATTATGTTTTTTTATAATAGCATAGTCTTGATAAGAACATTTGTATAATGTTGATTTACCAAGTTCTATTTCTAAGATTTGATTAGAGACTTGATCAATAAAGTATCTATCATGAGAAACAATAATAATAGCATGGGGATAATTCTTTAAATATCCTTCTAACCATTCAATAGAATCAACATCTAAATGATTGGTAGGTTCATCTAATAATAACAAACTTGGTTTTAATAATAATAACCTTCCAAGTGAAATTCTGGTTTTTTGTCCACCAGATAATATTCCTACTTGATGATCCCACATTGACTCATCAAAACCTAAACCTTTAAGAACACCCTTTAATTGACTTTGATATGTATATCCACCATCTCTTTCAAATTCATATGTTAATCGATCATATTCTTTCATAATCTCATCTGAATGATTAGTGGCCATTTGTTGTTCTAAGTCACGAATCCTTTTTTCTTTTTCAATAAGAGGATCAAAGACTTCTAATAAAGCATCATAAACACTTAAATGAGAATTAATTGTATTATGTTGAGATAAATATCCTAAAGAAGTTTCACGAGACTTAAAAATATCACCACTATCATAGCTTTCTTCTCCACAAAGAATCTTTAATAATGTTGATTTACCAGCACCATTAACTCCAATAATAGCAAGTTTATCATGTTCTTCAATTTTAAATGTTATATCTTTAAGTAAGTCTATTCCTTGGAATGACTTTTTTAAAGATGAGCAAGCTAATATCATTTTCATCACCGTTATCTATTGTAGCACATTGGCTTATTTATTCAAACACTTCTCTAAAAAACTATCTAAAACAAAAGATAAATTATTTAGAAGTTTATAGATTACTTATTGCAAATAATTATTGACTTTGAGAAAATATCAGAATATAATAATAGTGTAAAGAATTGTGAAGGATTTATGTTTGTCTCCGGGAGTGACGGGACGGTAAATAAAAGAGTATCGCTCATATGTATGTTTGTCTCCGAGAGTGACGGGACGGTAAATAAAAGAGTATCACTCATATGTATGTTTGTCTCCGGGAGTGACGGGACGATAATGTAGAATATCACTCACTTTTATGTATTGGCCAAATTGGCTGTAGACCCTAATTAAGGGTCTTTTTTGTTTTAAGGAGGAACAAATGAGAAAGTATAAAGTTAATATTGTTTCACTTTCAAAAAAAGTAAATGAAGTTTTGACTCATCAAAATGAGATGATTCAAGTGGTTAGGGACGGTCGATATCGTCCTTTTATAATTTTGCTTAGGTTAAATTATAAAGGAAAAAATTATACGTTTGCATTACCATTAAGATCTAATATTGGTAAAGCACCAATTGAAACATATTTTCCACTTCCTAATCGGAAAGTTACTAAGGATAATAGAAAACATGGATTGCATTATATTAAAATGATACCAATAGATTCTAAATTCTTTTCTAAATATTTTATTGGTAATTCAGTGGAAGAAAGATATTTGATATCTTATATTGAAAAACATTTAGATATAATAATAAAGGAATCACAGTTATATTTAAAAAATTATGAGAAGGGTAAAAGATATAAATATTGTATTGATATTGATGATATTATTAAGGTGTTAAATTTATAAATAAGCACTTCCTTTACAATTCTTTAAACTTTTATAAAATAGTATTGCTTGTTTATACACATTCTTGTATAATTGTATACAATAAAGAAAGGTGGGTATATTATGAATTTGGCTTATAAGATTTTAAATTCTAAATTAAAAGAAGGGAATCTTGTTGCGGGGGAACAAATTTGTATTCAAATTGACCAAACATTAACGCAAGATTCAACAGGAACAATGGCTTATTTACAACTTGAAGCAATGGAAGTAGGACATGTTGCAGTAGATAAGGCAGTTGCATATATTGATCACAATATGTTACAAACTGGATTTGAAAACATGGATGATCATGAGTTTATTAGAAGTGTTGCTAAAAAACATGGCATTACATTTTCTAAACCAGGGAACGGGGTTTGTCATCAACTTCAATTAGAAAATTTTTCTAAACCAGGACAAACATTAGTAGGAAGTGATTCACATACTCCAACTTGTGGTGCGATGGGAATGATTGCAATTGGTGCAGGTGGTTTAGATGTTGCAGTCGCAATGGCAACAGGGAAATATTATTTACAATGTCCTTCAGTTGTACAAGTGAATTTGACTGGAGAAAAAGCATCATGGGTGAGTGCTAAAGATATTATTTTAAAAGTATTACAAGAGTTAAGTGTTAAGGGTGGAGTGAATAAGATTATTGAATATACTGGTGAAGGTGTTCAATCTTTATCATTGACTGATCGTGCAACAATTTGTAATATGGGTGCAGAATTAGGAGCAACAACTTCTGTTTTTCCAACTGATGCAAGAACATTAGAATATTTAAAACAACAAGGTCGTGAATCTGATTATGTAGAAATGACTGCAGATCAAGATGCAACATATGATCAAAGATTAGATATTGATATGTCTAAGTTAGAACCAATGGTTGCTAAACCACATAGTCCTGATGCAGTTGTTGCTGCAAAAGAATTAGAAGGAATGAAGATTAATCAAGTTGTGATTGGATCATGTACAAATTCATCATTTGCAGATATGATGAGAACTGCCAAAATCTTAAAAGGAAGAAAAGTAGCAGATCATGTTTCATTAGTTATTGCTCCAGGATCTTCTAGTATTTTAGCGATGTTATCTGAAAATGGTGCTTTATCTGATATGATTCAAGCAGGAGCACGTATTTTAGAATGTGGTTGTGGCCCATGTATTGGAATGGGACAAGCACCATTATCTAAAGGAGTATCTTTAAGAACAATCAATCGTAACTTTAAAGGACGTTCAGGTACAAATGATGCTGAAGTATACTTGGTATCTCCAGAAATTGCTGCTTTATCAGCAATCAAAGGTGTATTCTCTACAGATTTTGAAGATAATATGTATTTAGAAGAAGTACCTAGCACACCATTTATTAAAAATGCTAACTTCTTTATTAATGAATATGATGAAGATACAGAAGTCTATATGGGTCCAAATATTAAACCTGTACCAAGAGGTGAAAAGTTAACTGATGAAGTTAAAGGAAAAATGGTTTTAAAAGTTGGAGATAATATTTCAACTGATCATATTGTTCCTTCAGACTCTAAGTTATTACCATATCGTTCAAATGTACCACATCTTGCAAAGTTCTCATTCTGTAAAGTTGATGATAAGTTCTATGATAGAGCTATTGCTAATGGTGGAGGATTTATTGTTGGTGGGGATAATTATGGGCAAGGTTCTTCAAGAGAACATGCTGCTTTGGTACCTAATTATTTAAAGATTAAGGCTGTGTTTGCTTTATCTTTTGCTAGAATTCATAGATCTAATTTGATTAATAATGGTATATTGCCATTGGTTATTGATAAACAAGGATATGATTTCTTTAATGATAATGATGAATATGTATTATTAGATGTTAAAAAGTCTGTAGAAGATAATACTGATGTTACAGTTAAAAATATAAATACAAATAAAACTATGATTGCAAAGTTATCACTTTCAGAAAGAGAAAAGACAATGATTTTACAAGGTGGTTTATTAAATGCAATTAAAGAATTAGGAGGGGATTTTTAATGAAAGCTGTTTTAATACCAGGGGATGGAATTGGTCCTGAAATTGCTAAAAGTGTAGAGGATATTAGTGCTGCAATGAAACTTGATATTGAATGGGTGACATATCAAGCAGGTGCTGAATATGCTGCTACAACAAAAGAAGTTTTTGAATCAGGATTAGTTGATGCAATTAAAGAATATAAATGGGCTTTAAAAGGTCCTACTGCCACTCCAATTGGAACTGGATTTAGAAGTGTGAATGTCGCATTAAGACAACAATTTGATACTTATGCTAATGTTCGTCCAATTCGTTCATTTAAAGGAATTAAATCTAAATATGAAGATGTTGATTTGGTTATTATTCGTGAAAATACTGAAGATTTATATAAAGGTATTGAATATATGGTGACTAAAGATGTTGCAAATGGAGTTAAATTAATAACAAGACAAGCAAGTGAAAAGATTTGTCGTTATGCATTTGATTATGCTAAAAATAACAAACGTAAAAAAGTAACTGCTGTTCATAAAGCAAATATTATGAAATATACTGATGGATTGTTCTTAGAAGCATTTAGAGATGTCGCAAAAGATTATCCAGATATTGAAGCACAAGAAGTTATAGTTGATAATATGTGTATGCAACTTGTTTTAAGACCTGAAACTTTTGATGTATTAGTAGCTCCAAATTTATATGGAGATATTGTGTCAGATTTATGTGCAGGGCTTGTTGGTGGATTAGGTTTTGCTCCAAGTGGAAATATTGGTGATGAATATCGTATTTATGAAGCAGTACATGGGAGTGCACCTGATATTGCTGGTAAAAACATAGCCAATCCAAGTGCTTTGTTATTAGCTTTTGCTTTAATGTTAGAAGCACTAGGACAATTAGATAAAGCGGATCAATTAAGAAATGCTTTAGCCAAAGTTGTAGAAGAGGGAAAAACAGTAACATCTGATATTGGTGGAACTGCTACAACTTCACAGTTTACAAGTGCAATTATAGAGAAATTATAAAAAGGGAGAAGTCAGATGCCATCACATAGTATATTTGATCAAGTGACTCATGGCTCTTTAGGAAATAAAATCTTTGATATCTTAAGAGATCGTATTTTAAATGAAGAATATGAGAATGGTCAAAAATTAAATGAATTAACTTTAGCTAATGAACTTAAGATTAGTAGAACACCAATTAGAGAAGCTCTAAAACAATTAGAATTAGAAGGTCTTGTAGAAAGTATTCCTAATAAAGGTGTATATGTTAAAGGATTTTCACCAAGAGATATTGATGATATGTTTGAAATTCGTTTAGCGTTAGAAGGTTTAGCAATTCAACTTGCTATTGATAGAATGGATGAAATTCATTTAGCTAAAATAAAAGATGTGTTTGAATTAATGGAATTCTATACACTAAAGAAAGAACAAGATAAAATCAATGATTTAAATATTCTTTATCATGAAACAATTTATCAAGCTACACAATCTCAATATTTTGAGCAATTATTAAAAGATGTCCATTATTATGTTTCAGTTACAAGTAGACATTCTATTACTCAACCAGAAAGATTAGAAACTGCTTTAAAAGAACATCGTGCTATCTTAGAGTCAATTGTATCAGGAGATAAGGAAGGCGCTAAAGAAACAATTCAAAAACATATCAAGAAAACACAAGTCTTGGTTAGAAATTATTATTCAAATAAATAAAATGTACCTACTCAGGTACATTTTTATTTATTAAATGATTGATTTTAACTTTGTAACATAGATATAACATCAGTGCAGCACCACCCCAAGCAAAGACTTCAGCAAAGTAAATTCCGTCTTGTCCTATATATAATGGTAACAATAATGCAATTCCAACTCTCATAAATAATTCAATAATACCAGATAACATTGGAAGGAAGGTATTTTCCATACCTTGTAGTGCACTTCTGTATGTATGTAGAATATACAATATTGGCAAACATAATGCCATCATTGATAAATATTTAAATGCAATATCCAGTACAGTTTTAACTTCATTTGCGTTCCCAGAAATAAAGAGCATAAGAATTTGTTGACCAAAAATAAACATAAGAATAGAAATAATTAAAGAAGTTCCAAGAGAGAGTAGATTAGCTTGAAAAACACCTGTCTTCATTCTCTCATAATGTTTAGCACCATAATTTTGACTATTAAATGTTGTAATTGCATATCCAAACGAAATTGCTGCAACCTCTAATAAGCCATAGAGCTTATTTGTCGCTGTAAAACCAGCTACAAATAAGAATCCAAAACTGTTAACAACTGATTGAACAATAATTCCACCTACAGATATAATTGCATTTTGAAAGGCTAAGGGACTACCCAAGCGAATTAAATCAGATAGAGAATCTTTGGTAAAATAAAAACTTTGTTTGGTAAGTTTGAAAGGTAATTCCTTATGTAAAACATAAGCACAAAATAGGGCTGCAAAAAGTTGAGATATTAGTGTAGCAATTGCAGCACCAGCAATTCCCATATAAAACACACAAACAAACAATAAATCCAAAACAATATTTAATATTGCTGCAAAAATCATTGCAATAAGAGGACTTCGACTATTACCTAAAGCTCTTAAGATACAAGAAAAACAATTATAAAACATAACGATAAGCACTCCAGCAGACATAACTCTTAGATAAGTAATAGAACCTTCAATTATATTGCTAGGAGTATTAAGTGCAATTAAGAGGGGTTCAATAATTATTTGTGCAACTATTGTTAAAACAATTCCAATTATTGTACAAAGAAGAAGTGATAAACCAAGAGTCTTCTCCATTTTCTTAAAGTTTTGAGCCCCAAAGCTATGAGAAATACGAATAGAAAAGCCTTGTGTAAATCCCATAACAATACCTAATAACATCCAGTTAATCCAATCAGCAGCACCTAAACTTGCAAGTGCATCAACGCCAAGAAACTGTCCAACAATCATAGTATCAACCATCGTATAGAGTTGTTGTAAAATATTACCGAGCATAAGGGGCATGGCAAAATAAAAGATAAGTTTTGTTGGATTACCAATAGTCATATTTTTCATGTGCTTTCCTCCTTCGCTATTAGTGATAAATTTATCACATATTTCAAAAAAAGTCTATTCAATTTTAGTGAAATCATAGCTTCTTTAAAGTGTTTATATCATTTTTAAATATGAATAAGGCAGTGGTATTATTTTTGAAAACAAGGATAAGATTTTAATTGCCTTCAAAAAGATTGTGGATGAAAAAGTTTGAGTCTGTTATCAAAACAACTTTTATATAAAAATTTTTATAAAATTTGTGTTTTCTAATGGAATGGTCATGACCAGATTTTGAATTTGTTAATATAGTAGTAGTGTAGAAGTTGACTACATGAAGGAGGGATTTTATGTCAATGCCAATTATTACACCAAGTGATGTGACTCGTGAAGAAGCAATTACTGATATTATTGAATCAGTTGCTTTAGAAGAAACGGCTTTATCACATATCTTAAATGCTGAAGGAGAAAAATTGCAAGCTGTTATTGCAATCAAAGAAGTCAATGCTGAAACTTTATTAGCAACTAATAAATCAGTAAAAGCAATGGTAGATGCTGTTACACGTTTAGAAGTTGTTTTACAATCTAAATTAGCATTATTTGAAGATTGTATTTGTGAACCTGTAACACCAAAACCATAAGAAATTAAGATTTCTCTTCAATGAGAAGTCTTTTTATTTAGCTTTTGGATTTAAAAGTACAACCTCACTATATTGACTAGATATTTATGCATATCTTAGGTATAAAGGAGGTCGAATATGTTATCGTTAGAAATTTATAAAAAAGAACCTATCTGTCATATAAATGATGAGTTATATTCGGGTATGACAAAAGTAAACCAATCTTATTTCTTTTGTGATCCATATCACTGTCAAATTATTGAATATGATAAATGTTTTCAACAGCATGCATGTTTTAAAGTCAAAAGAAGATATACTCATATCACTTATTGCCAATCACAAAAATGTTATTATGCTATTACTTCAGATTATTGTAACAAAATATTTAAGTTAAATAAATGTTTTGAAGAGGAAGACTGTTTTGAAGTGAAAACAGGATGTTGTATGTTATTTAATGGTATTGATTGTAGAACAAAAGATATTTATTTATCTAGTGGCTGTTATATTATTACGGTTCCTTTAGATTGTATTGATAAAGGAGAAGTTTGGATTAAAGAAGAACAGCGATTATCAGCAGTAGCAAAAAGTGCACAATATTTAATGACATCTTTATCTTGTTGTCATGGTAGTACTTTTGTTGTTTATGATAACTGTAAGTTATTACAGTTGACTTGTTGTTTGCCATGTAAATATTGTATTCAAGATATATCATATGATGATGGTTATATTTATATTTTGGTATCAAAATGTGAATGTTATCAATTTGTTTTGGTATGTAAATTACAATCTCATTGTCATAAACCTTGTCATCAAGAATGTAATGATATTATTGAATCAATTGCATTAATGGAAACATCATTATCTCATATCTTAAATGCAGAAGGAGAAAAACTTCAGAAGATTCTTGCCTGCAGTAATGATCCTTGTATGATATTAGAAGTTAATGAAGCAGTTAACCAAACAATTATCAATGTTACTCATTTAGAACATGTTCTTTATTCAAAGTTAGAAACAGCAAAGTCTCTTTGTGAAAAAAAGAAAAAGTAGCAAGACCTTTTATGATTCTTAATAAGAAATCATAGGAGGTTTTTTTATAGACAAAGTGACTATTTATGATTGAACGTAGGCAACAGTAAAAGAAGTTTACAAAATAAAACATATTTTATATTGAGGATTAATCCTCAATAAAAGAAAGGAGAAATAAAATGGCAATTATTATATCGGATGATTTAATTATCAAAGTTGTTGTTAATAGTGTTGAAACAAAAACAATTGATAATCATTACGATGTTGGCGCACCAAATACTTATCTTCCTGGAAAAGATTTTTCAGCTGTAGATAATGTTAGTGCAGGTGTCGTCACAAGTTATCAGTTGGGTATATCGCTTTCAAGTAAAAGCAATCAAAGTTATCCAATTGATAAATTATTTTTACAGTCTGCTACAGATCCTAAAACGGATGGAACTGGAAGCATACCGTTCTACCTCATTAATAGTAATCCTAATCCAGAGGATATTATTGATGATAATTTATACACTGTTTTACCAGGATATTCTGCAAATATGACAAGTGTAGTTTTAGGACCAAGTGCAGGAGTCACTTCAACTTCTACTGTCAATTTGACTTTAAATGTCAACTATCCTGAAGGTGTTTATTGGAAAACCAAGATAGCACCTAAGATTTATGCTGTTGCAGTTAAGGATAATATTGAACAAAAGAGTGATTTGTTATTGCCTATGGAGGTAAGAATGTCTTCTACAGCATTAATTGAAAATGATTTTTATCGCATAGTTACAGAATGGGGTGGGATTCGATTAACAACGCAAAGTGGACAAAAGGGATTTGATGTACCTTTTTATTTTAAAACAAGTGAAAAAAAACCAGATAATTTGGCACTCTTACTTGATTCACCAAATCCAGATACAATCACTTATGAAGCTGATTTGGCTTTTACAATTGATGGAATAAATATTCCTATATTGCTTTCACAGATTACTGCATCTTTACAAAATGGTATGCCAGGAGTGAGTATTCAAGATGTTTCTATGACAGGTTCTAAGTTATCTATTCAGTTAAAAAGAAATGGGAATATGAATCTCCCAGTTATTGTTCGTGTAGTAGCATTTTTACCATATGATCCAGGTAGTAAAACTTCTGTCACAATGAATATGACAGGTTCTTGGGGAACTCCAACGGGAGTTATCTTTAATAATTGGGTTAATAAGTATATTTTTAGTGAAAGTACTATTGGAGGAATCTCTGCTTCTCAGGTTATTCCACTCGTTTTTGTTAATCCACCGACACTTACAAACTCAGTAAGTTCCTTGGTTCAAGCCCCAAATACAGGGATTAATTCTAATTTAAGTTTTTCTAATATAAACTTTATAAGTACAGCTGGCTCAAAGATGATGATAATGTTAGACAGTGTTGTTGGATCAATCAGTGATGCTTTACCATTGTTACAACTCTCATATACACCATTAGGTCAAATACCATCTGTTACTATCGATTTACCAACTAGTGATTTTTTACAACAATATGCGTATGTAGACTTACCAACAGGTTATGATCCAAACACGATATCTAAAAATGTCTTTAATGGATCAGTAACACTTGGAACTTATGCTCAAATTCTTGCATCTGGCCATAAACCAAATATTTTATTAACGACAATCTTAACAGATATTTTAACAGGATTGCCTATTAATTATGAAAATGCAGTCTCTATTAGTTATCAAAATGCAGATATTGTATTAATTACAAATGAACAGTTTGCTGCTATTTATCAATCCAACCCAGTAGGAAATTATACTAGTTATCTTTATACTGCAATGCAAGTTGGAACAAACTATGCAACTGTAGCTGCTGCTAATGCTCAGTATGGTGCACTTCTTGGAACAGGTGATCAATTCATTGATGTGAGTAATAAAGTTTATCTTTATCTAGCTACTAAAGCCATTGGGACATCTGGGATTATCAATCGTTTTAATAGAGTTTCAACAGTCCGTTCAGATATTCCAGTTCCTGTATACAGATCATACTTTAAAACACAAATTTCTGAAAATGGGAAAGATACAATCTCAAGTATATTTGACTATACGCAAACGTATCCACTACGCTTTGCAATAACATATCCTTCTGAAAATCCTTCTGTAGATGGTAAGATGTTAGCAGGTACACTTCTTAGTTTTACTGTTCCATTAGAAGTACGACCATATCTATATTTAGTCTCAGATCCACAAATTTATGAATATAATTATGAAACAAAAACTTCAACATTAATAGCAACTGTCTCTTCGTATGCTTTATTACCAGGGGTTATTCAAATTGTTTTACCACAAGATATATCTTTTCATTCAGATTATCAAAATCAAATAGCCTTGGTAGTTCCTGTAGGATTTATAACACCATCAACAAATCTTACTTTCTCGCATGAAAGTACAACTTATGATCCAAGTCGCTTATTGCTTGATTATCCAAACCAAATTGTAACTGGTTTTTCATCAGCGACTCCTTATTATTTGGTTACTCAAAAATATGCTTCAAGTATACTCCAAGGAGCTGGTGTTGATTTTTCTGGATTAACAGTCAATAAAAACTTTTATCCAAATGACACATCTGTTTCTTTTATAGCCACAGTAAAGAATCAATCTTCAGTTGCTGATGACTTCTATATGGCTTTAACGGTCCCAACAAATAAATATAATCCATTAGAAACCTCTAACAATACACAATTGGCATTTATCAATCAAGTTGTTGGCTTTACTTCTAATACAGTTATTTATTTCCAAACTGCTTCTAAAGCAACAGCACAAGATATTCAAATGATGAAAATCTTGAATGTTCCAGGTACAAGTTTAAAGGATTACTACAATACAACAATTGTCAATACTTGGACTCGTTTTAATATAGGTGATATTCTTCCAAATGATGTTGTCATGATGGTCGCTTATACGCCTAGTGTTCCAGTTGGAACAATTGTTCGTGTTGATTACAAGGTTAAAGTTGTTATGGATCCAAATACAACTGAAACTTATATTAATGATGGAGCATTCAATTATTATTCAAATGCTTCTAACTTAGAAACCCAAAGTAATAAAGTCACAATTCAAAACTATAATCCATTAAGTCCTATATCTATAGTAAAGAACCCATTGACTCAAAACATTATTGCTAAGAATGGACAAACAGGACAATTTACAATAGAATTCAATGTTCCTTTAGCAGGTCTTAGTTATTCTCAATTGACTTTTAAAGATCAATTACCAAAGGCATTAACATTACTTCCAACAAGTACAATGCAAATAGATGAAGAAACTCCACAGTTATTAAATGCAACAATAACAACAGATAAACTTGTTGTTAAAAACTTTACAAACCCATCAACTTTAGCTGGTAAAAAAGTTACAATAGTGCTTAATGTAGCAGTTGATGATATCTCTAAAATACCAGATGATAAACAAGATACAAATCAATCTCAATTGGTAGTTAATGGTGATATAGCACAAACCTTTAATTCAAATATTGTAGATGTCGTTTATCAATTTGAAAATCCATTCCAAATAAAAAAGAGTCCATTAACTCAACAACTTCCTAAAGTTTTAAACACATTAGTGATGTTTACAATCACCTTTGATATTCCTAAAGATATTTCATCGTTAACAGCACTTATATTCAAAGATTCACTAGATCCATCACTTTCTTTTGATCCAACTAATAGTTTCTTACAAATAGGTGCAACACCACTAGGATTATTACCTGCAACAGTTATTAACAATCTTATTACAAGTGATTTAACTGCTTATTTAGCACAGGCAGCAGGAAAAACAATCCAAATTACAATTGGTGCAATTCTTACACATCCCGAATTGCTTCCAAATAATAATACAATTGATAATAAGGCAACAATAACTTTTAATAATATTCCAGCCTATTCATTTGATAGTAATATTGTAACAGTCACATTTGGATCTAAACCAGTAGCCCTTCCTATTACGAAATCACCACTTGTTCAAACAAGCGATATTGTTCAAGATAAACAGATTATCTTTATCATGAACTTTACTCTCCCTCAAAATATGAGTGAATATCTCACAATCACATTTAGTGATGAATTAGCAAGTTGTTTAGCATACGACAATACAAATAGTACAGTTCAGTTTGGAAGTACAACGTTACCACTTAATGCAACACTAACAGGTAATACAGTAACAAGAGTCTTTACAGATTTAAGTGCTTATGCTGGGGATATTGTAACAATTAAGCTATATACAACTTTAGCTCATTTGGATCTTATTCCAACTAATAACCGTATTACAAATATTGGTACACTTATTGTCAATGATGATATAACGCTTAAGAGTACTTCTAACGAAGTTATTGTTATCTTTAAAAAAGTTAATCCTCATCAACCAGCAATTAATGATGTTATTGAATCAGTTGCACTTCAACAAACTGCTCTTTCACACATTATTAATGCTGAAGGTGAAAAAATCCAAAAGGCAATGGAAATACCAGATATAACATCAAAACAATTATTAGCTATTAATGATTCAGTCACTTCAACAATAAACAGTATTACTCAATTAGAAACACTTCTTGTACAAAAAATACAAATTGTTGATTGTGGTTGTGAATAAAAAAGAAAACAACATGTGGTTTCAACCATATGTTGTTTTTAAACTTTATATTGAATTTGATAATGATGTTTTCTTGTATTATAACGAGAATGAGAAACTTCAACAACTTTATTATTTATATCATAAGAGATTCTTTTTCTACCAAGAACTGGTCCATCTTGTAATTTTAAAACTTCTAGAATTTCTATCTGAGGAAATTCAACATAGAAATCATCATTGAAAGTTGCTACTGAATAATTATGTTGATATAAGAACATATATAATGAAAAGTTATTTTGATTCTTTATATCAGGAATAGGTAGATCACCAGGTAGATAGTGTGTGAAATGAATATAGGGTTCTCCATCTAAATAATAACAACGTGTTATTTGTAAACATTTTCTATTAAAGTATTGGAATAATTCATTTTGAGGCTCTAATGTCATATATTCAAAACGAGTACTCTCTTTAGATACTTGATATCCTTGTTGGTTTAATATAGAAGAAAAAGATTGACCATTAGATAACTTATTAAAAATACTATTACTTATAACAGTTGTTCCTTTACCACTCTTTTTAGAGACATAACCATCATTTTCAAGTAATTCAATAGCTTTTCTAATAGTAATTTTACTGACTTTAAACTGTTCTTCTAACTCTGTTTCAGTAGGAAGAAAAGATCCAATTGGGTAAACACCATTGATAATAGAATCTTTAATGACTTCCATAATTGCATAATATAAAGGGACTTTTTCGGCCATAAACATATCTTCCTTTCAAGTTGTTATACCCATTATATCATATAAAACTAAAAAAAGTGTAAAAAAATGAAAGAATATAACATTATAATCTTTACAATAAAACATTATAATGTTATAGTGTAAGCGTAATCAATTTGTATGGAGGAAAAAATATGGAAAAATTTATGATTATGATTGAAAACAAAATCATGCCTGTGGCGTTGAAGATTAGTGGTCAACGACATATGCAAGCGGTAAGACAAGGGGTAGTCGCAACTTTACCGTTAACAATTGTAGGATCTTTCTTTTGTATCCTATTGAATATTCCAATTGATGGATATTCAGAATTTATCGCACCTTATTTGAACATTATTGATGTTCCGTTTAGGTTTACAGTTGGAATTTTAGCTTTATATGCAGCTTATGGAATTGGTTCTTCATTAGCAAAGTATTATAAGTTAGATGAACTTGGTTGTGGAATGCTTGCAACAGTTGCATTCTTAGTGTCAACAGTTGTTCCAATTAAAGTAACTGCTGGGATGCCAGAAGTTATTGCTAATGGACGTTATTTATCAATTGGCGCATTAAGTGCAAGCTCATTATTTGGAGCAATTGTTGCAGCACTTATTTCGGTAGAAATTTATCGTTTCTGTAAGGAAAAACGTATTACAATTAAAATGCCAGATGGTGTACCACCAGAAGTTGCAAATTCATTTAGTGCTTTAATTCCTGCAGCAGTAGTTATTCTTTTGTTCTGGGTTATTCGTTATGTATTTAATTTTGATATTAGTGCTACATTAAGTGGCTTATTAATGCCATTAAAAGATACTTTAGCTGGTAATAGTTTATTAGGTGGTTTATTAACAGTTACATTAATTACTTTCTTCTGGGTATTGGGAATTCATGGACCTGCAATTATGGCTCCTGTTATTAGACCAATTTGGGATATGACAATTGCAGAAAACATGGAAATATTTGCAGCAGGAACTGCTGCATCACAATTACCTAATATGTTTACTGAACAATTCTTACAATGGTTTATTTGGATTGGTGGTGCTGGAGCAACACTTGCATTAGTTGCTTTATTCTTAAGATCTAGATCAAAATATATTAAGAGTTTAGGAAAGTTATGTATTATACCAGGTATCTTTAATATTAATGAACCAGTTATCTTTGGTGCTCCAATTGTTATGAATCCAATTTTAGCAATTCCATTTATTCTTGCACCAATAGTTATGACAGTCGTATCCTACTTATTTACAGTTTCGGGATTAATACCAATGATGATGGCTAAATTACCGTTTACATTACCTGCACCACTCGCGGCTGTTATGTCAACTGATTGGTCAATTATGGCAGGAGTGTTAGTTGTTATTAACTTCTTCATTGCATTAGCAATTTACTATCCATTCTTTAAAATGTTTGAAAAACAACAATTACAAAAAGAAGCAGAAGCTTTACTACAAGGAACTGAAAACGCATAGAAAGGAAAAGAAAGATAATTAATCTTTCTAGGTAAAATTATGATTCAAGTCTCAACATATATCGGTATTCTCGTTTGCTTTTTTGCAACAGTTATTATCACTGAAAAATATTATAAAAAACATATCATCAACATAAGATTAAGAAAAATGATTGGATATATTGCATTATATATGTTTGCTTTACTTACACTTGTTGTTCTTATCCCTCAGGTATTTCCAATATTAATTTATGGAAGTGTTGTCATGTCAAGTTTCTTTACTGTTTATAATCGTCATAGAAAGTTACCAGGTGAGATTGCATGAAAAGATCATTAGGAATATCAATCTATCCAGAACATAGTACAGTAGAGAAAGATAAAGAATATTTACTTCTTGCTAGTCAATACGGATTTACACGTGTATTTACTTGTTTATTATCAGTCAATAAACCTAAAGAAGAAGTTATTATTGAATTTAAAGAAACGATTGAATATGCAAAATCATTAGGATATGAAGTCATTCTTGATGTTGCACCTTCAGTGTTTGAACAATTAGGAATTTCTTATGATAATCTTGATTTCTTTCACCAAATGGGAGCTACAGGAATTCGTTTAGATTTAGGATTTGATGGAGCTAAAGAAGCCATGCTGACATTTAATGAATATCAATTGGCTATTGAAATTAATATGTCTAACAATGTTGCTTACCTTGATAATATCTTAACTTATCAACCAGCAACACCATTCCTTTATGGTTGTCATAATTTTTATCCTCAAAAAGGAACGGGTTTAGAATATGAATTCTTTGTTCAATGTTCAAAGAGATTTAAAAAGCATGGTATAAGAACAGCTGCTTTTATTAATTCACATACTGCATCTATGGGACCATGGTCAATAAATGATGGACTTTGTACATTGGAAATGCATAGGGATTTACCTATTGATATTCAAGCTAAACATTTATTTGCAACGAATCTTATAGATGATGTAATTATAGGAAATGCATATGCATCAAAGGCAGAATTAGAAATGTTATCAAAGGTGAATCGATATCAATTAGAATTAACAGTTATGACAATTGATCAAACAAGTGAACTTGAAAAACAAATTATGTTTAATGAACAACACTATAGACGTGGAGATATTACAAAGCAAGCTATTCGTTCTACAGAGGTAAGAAAAAAACAAACAGCAAGTCATATAGAATTACATGATTATAAAGATGTTTTCCATATCGGGGATATTGTGATAGGAAATAATAATTTTGGTAAGTATAAAGGGGAATTACAAATTATACTAGAAGATTGTCGAGATGAAAGAAAAAATAAAGTTGGTAGAGTTATTGACAATGAAATGTTTTTATTAGATTATGTTGATGCGTGGACAAAGTTTAAATTGAAAGAGATGTTAAACAAGTGAAGAACTATATTATAAAAAAAGCAAACTTAATAAATGGACGAATTGTTGATATATTAGTTGAAGATGGAATTATAAAAGATATTCAGCAAGAGATTGAGACTTCTCTTCCACAAATTCATTTTGGAAATGATTTTGTGAGTGCTGGATGGATTGATATGCATACACACTGTTTTGATAAGTTTGAAATCTATGGGGATAAACCAGATATGATTGGTTATCCTC
>JAVWHX010000046.1:0-17875 GCA_036639875.1 Coprobacillus sp. | reverse complement strand
TATCATATATTTTATGTCATCTTGATTTTCCCACTCCGCAATTATTTGAAACGCCTTGTAATCGTCCTTTTCAATCTGCTTAAAAATTAACATTTTATCCCCTTTAATTATAAATTATATATATTATTGTATGTAGATATAAGCTTATTATATAATGCATCTATCTAATATTGGGAGGAAACAAAATGGAAATATTGAAACTTAAACCTGCAATGAAGGACTATCTATGGGGTGGTAGAAGATTAGTAGAAGAATATAACAAAGTTAGTGATTTAGAAAAAGTTGCAGAAACTTGGGAAATGTCAAATCATAAAGATGGAAGTAGTGTTATACTTAATGGAGAGTTTTCAGGAGTATCTTTTAAAGATTATTTAGAACAACAAGGAAAAAAAGCTTGGGGTAAGAAGTGTGAAAAGTATGACAGTTTTCCAATCATGATTAAGTTTATCGATGCTGCACAAGCTTTAAGTATTCAAGTTCATCCTGATGATGAATATGCTTTGAAAAATGAAGGCGAATTTGGGAAAAATGAATTTTGGTATGTCTTAGAAGCAAAACCGGATGCTTTTTTATATTATGGTGTTAATCAAGAGATGACAAAAGAAGAATACAGGAAACATATTGAAGATGATACAATTTGTGATTATTTAAAGAAAGTCAAAGTTAATAAAGGAGATTGTTTTTTCATTAAAACTGGAACAATTCATGCGATTGGAGCAGGCATTATCGTAGCTGAAATCCAACAATGTTCTAATTCAACATATCGCGTATATGATTTTAAACGTTTAGGTGTCGATGGAAAACCTAGAGAACTTCATGTGGACAAAGCAGTTGAAGTTTCTAACTTAACTCCAAGTGAGAAAAATGGGAAACCTGATGGTAATCTTAAAAAATATGTTGGATATAATAAAATCTTGTTGTCAAAGAATGATTACTTTATATGTGAAAAATATGATGTTGATGGAGATTATCAAGGAGTAGTTGACACAAATAGCTTTCAAGCACTTACTATATTAGATGGTAGTGGCGTTGTTTCTTTTGAAGATGGAAAGTTAAGTATTCAAAAGGGTGATAGTATTTTTATTCCTGCTCAAGAAGGAAAATATAAAGTGACTGGAAATCTATCTTTTATTAAAACGAGAGTATAAGATCATCGAAGAATGGTCTTTTTTTGATTGTATTTGTTTTCATAGAAAGATGAAACAATGAATTTATATAAAGAAAATGGGAATTTTAAGTATGTTTCAATGATTGAAAATTTAATTCTTTTATATATAAAAGATGTATAATGTTGTTGATAAAGAACTTTATGAAGGAGGTACATATGCTACATTATTTACCAGGGTGTGATGTAAGAAAGAATCATCCAGAAGCAGTTTCTGCTATGCAAGAATACGTGAAAAGAAGCGGAGCAATTATTGATCAATGTTGTCGAGTGAAAGGTAAGTTCTTAGAACCAAATGATGTGATTGTTAATAATTGTACGCTATGTCATATTGTTCTTAATGAAACGCACCCAGAGAATGAATGTTTAAGTTTATATGAATATGTTTTAAAAGATAAAGATTTTCCTTGGGTAGACCATCATGGAGAATTAATAACTGTACAAGATTGTTTTAGAACAAGAAATGATCTTACATTGCAAAATGCTGTTAGAGAGTGTCTTTTAAAGATGAACTATACAATTGTTGAAATGGAAGAAAACTTTGATAAAACAAAATATTGTGGTGTATGGCTTTATAATACTCCTGCAAAAGATTGTATTGAAGTTGCTCCAAAAACATTACATGACTTTATAGACAACCATATTCATTTGTTACCTGAAGAAGAACAGGTGAAATGTATGAAAGAATGGGTTAGTCATTATCCAACAAATCAAGTAGTAGTATATTGTAATGGTTGTGAAAGAGGAATGAAACTAGGAGAAGGGCATCCTATTCATCTTATTGAATTGTTAGCTGAAGGATTAAAATAATAAAAAAAGTTACCTACTTTAGAGTGATCTTATCAAAGCAAAGATGAGATGACTTTTTTTATTTGTAAAAAAGGTTATAATTAAATAAATACTAAAAAAGTCTTGACCTTATAGTTATTGAAAGGTGTACGGTTTAAGTGAAAGGAGAGTATTATGAAAAAAACTATAATATTTCAATTTATTAGACAAAGAGAGGGAAAGACATTATGAAAATTAAAGAAGTAGAAGATATGTTACAAATGAATTCTCAAACAATACGATATTATGATAAACTAGGATTTCTTCATCCACATAGAGATGAAAATGGCTATAGAAATTATTCAAAAGAAGATATAATGATCTTAAAGAAGATCAGATTTCTTAGAGAACTAGATATTTCTTTGGATATGATAGAAGAAATATTAAACAACCAAGATAAGTTTCAAAATGTTTTAGATCAGCATATTAATATATTACAAGCTCAGGTAGAAAACTTAGAGGATATTCAACAAAAATGCAAAGAATTGAGTCAAAAGAGCATTCCTTTATTAGATGCAGTTGTTGATGGGCAATTTCAAACTATGACAGCTTATAGTGATACAAAAGTAAATAGTATAATTAAAAAAGCGGTTGAGTTTATGAAACCATACTCAGCAATTACATTTGGAAGAAAAACAACACCTTATCAATTATTGAAAGAACTAATAGTATCAGTAGGTGTGAGTGCATTTATAGGTTCAATACCATTTATGATGGCAAGATGGGAATCAGGTATCAGTCTTAATTGGTTAATATATATTCCATCTGTTATATTTGGAGGGCTTCTAATTTATATATTGAATTTTAAAGAAAAATATTATGAGTTTAAAGATATGGATTTTTATGTGTTTAACAGTCATCATCAACAATTAAAAAGTTTAAGAGCTATTTTTAACAATACAACACATTGTTTAGCACAACATTATTCTTACCATGATATAAATCATGTCACAATTTATATAGAAAAAAAATATGGTGGTATTGGATATGGTGTAGAAAAATATTTTAATATTATATTTAAGTTTGTAATGCAAGATAACAATAAGTTTGAAATAAATACGTCACTATATTATAAAAAAGATCAAGATAGAAAATCGGTATATGAAATTTTAGAATATCATCAAGTTCCTATTATTGACAAACAAAATTTCAAACAAGCTATATTTCAAAATGAACTATCACTATATGATTATTTAGATAAAAATATCTAGAAACTTTTATGTTAATTCAGTTAACAAAAATATTTTAAGTATTGTTACACAACAAAATGAAAAAGTTTTAGAGATAAAATAAATATATATGAGTTGTTTTATTTTCAAACTAAAGATATTCTTATTCGAGCAAGATATAATGTTAATACGATTACTAATTTTGTATTGTTGACAGGTTATTGAAAAATCTATATCTATTCAGCAATTGTGTCTTTATTTAGAATTTTTTACTGTGCAATTTTCATAGATTTCATTGTAAACGATACGTCGATAGGAAAAACAAATCTTTTATGTTATGATACACATATTGAAGAGGGGGATGTTTTTATGGATTCAAAACAAATAGGTACACAGATTTCTTCTGCTAGAAAGAAGATGAATTACATACAAAGAGAATTAGCAGATAAAATTGGAGTGAGCGATAAAGCTATTTCTAAATGGGAGCGCGGAGCGGGATGTCCAGACATTTCTTTATTGTTGCCATTGTGTGAAGAGTTAAATATTGATGTTTCAGAATTATTAGGAAAAGAAAGTATAAACAAGGAAACAGAAGATAATCAAAAAGAAGAACAACGTCTTCTCCAATTTGCTGAATATGCAAAAATGAAGATTGTTGATAACAGATTGACTATATTGAAATATATTACAATATTCTTATGCTTTGCTTCAGTTATTTCTATAGGCATATGTTTATTAGTAGACTATGTATTGACAGGGACTTTCTCTTGGTCTTTAACAGCAACTGCCTCAATAGCTTATGGATGTATTATTATAAGTGTGTTCTTGATGTGTAGATATTATAGAATCGAAAAGACATTAGGTGTAAGCAGCGTACTCTTGTTTCCATTACTTTATGTTATTTCCTTCCAAGTAGAATTATCAATGTTTTTCCCTAAAGCTTATGTGATTGCTTGTGGAGCTATCGCTTTGGTTTGGATGATGTACGGGATTCTCTTTCATATACATATTTCTATATTATATAGATTAATTTTAATATCGATTATATCAACAATATTTAACGTTCTTATTAATATGTATACAAATGCAAATACACAAAGTATCTTTACTCTACTTATTGCAAATGGACTAGGAATCATTACATTATCTATTATTGGATATATATGTAGTAAAAAGTATAATAGTAGATTTTAAGTCATATAAAATAATATTCAATAAAAGTCAGCTATGTATAATAGTTGATTTTTTCTACAACAATATAATGAGTACTATCTAGAATATTTAATATATTTATAAGAAAGATGATAATTGATGGATGTTAATAATTACGAAATAAAGCAGGAAAGCAAATGATAACTTTATTATTTTTGAATTTACTGTATAATGGGAAAGAAAGATAAATAGAAGGTAAAAAGATGAACTTTAAAACATTTAAATTAGAAGATACAATTTGTAGAGCATTAGATACATTGGGTTATACTGATGCATTACCAGTACAATCAGCAGTTATTCCAGAAATATTAAATCAAAAAGATGTGATTGTTAAATCAAAAACAGGGAGTGGGAAAACTGCTGCCTTTGTGATACCAATTATTCAAGATCTTGTGTGGGACGAAAGAGACCCTCAAGCTATTGTTATTGCACCAACTCGTGAACTAGCACTTCAAATCAAAGAAGACTTTGATAATATAGGTGCTTATAAAAGAATAAAGACAGTTGCATTATTTGGAAAACATCCCTTTCAAATACAAGTTCAAGACTTACGTCAAAGAACCCATGTTATTGTTGCAACACCAGGAAGATTATTAGACCATTTACAAAACGATACAATTAGAATGGATAAAATTCGTTATTTTGTTTTGGATGAAGCAGATGAAATGCTAAATATGGGATTTATTGATGATGTTGAAGAAATTATGGCTTATCTCCCAACAAGTAGAACGACTTGTTTATTTTCAGCAACAATGCCACAAGCAATTCAAGAACTAGCAAATACATTTATGCAAGATGCAAAACTTATTGAAATAGAACAAGAAAATACAGTTACTCAGCAAGTTGATCATTATGCATATACTGTAAAAGAACAAGATAAATTAGAATTTTTAATGAAATTACTTTGTGAAGAAAAACCTGAAACATGTATTATCTTTGGTAAAACAAGAGAGCATGTAGATGACATATGTAGCTATATAGAACGTAAAGGTTGTAGTGTTGATAAAATTCATGGTGGTATGGAGCAAGAAGAAAGAATGCGTAATATGAAAGCTTTTAAAAAAGGCGAAATTCGTATCTTAGTAGCAACTGATGTTGCAAGTAGAGGTATTGATATTGAAAATGTTACACATATTATTAATTTTGATATGCCAGATAAAACAGAAACATATGTACATCGTATTGGAAGAGCTGGTAGAGTAGAAGCGACAGGTGTTGCTATCTCATTTATTGGACAATATGATGATCAAAGAGTATCAGAACTAGAAGAATTCTTGGGATATCCTTTAATGATTAAAGAACGAGAAAAAATTGATACTTTAAAAATAACAAGAGCAATGTTAGATAGTCTTGGTATTCCAGAAATTCAAAAAGAAGAAAAAGGAAAAACATTACGTAAAGGTACAACAAAAATATATATTAGTGCAGGAAAAAGCAAAAAAATGAGACCAGGTAATATTGTTGGAATGATATGTGAGATTGAAGGAGTGGATGGAGATGATATTGGAGTTATCAATATTCAAGAAAACCAATCTTATGTCGATATATTAAATAATAAAGGAAAACATGTTATTGAAGCATTACAAGATGCTACATTTAAAGGTAAGAAATTAAAAATACAAAAAGCTAAAGAAAGAAATGACTAGAAGCTTTAAGTATTTACTTCTAAAATAACTGTTAAATTATAAAAGAGTTATCCTTTATTTTGGTATAACTCTTTTACTATAAATATAATATTTGAATCGAAATAATTATAGAAAGTATAATAAATAATTGTCGATTTTTGTAGAAAATTATTTTTTTATCATTTTTAACAATTATACTATAATCAACTCTATTGATTGACATATCAAATATAAAAATCATATAATTGCTAATAAGGGAAGGGGTGCTAAAATGGAAAATAACTGTTTTGATTTTATCAAACTTTGTAATGAAAGACTTAGCAATATGAATGAATATAATATTGCAAGAGTGATTATTAATCATATTAGCGACATACAAAATATATCTTTGGAGAAAATATCAGAAGAAGCTAATATCTCTACAGCATCAGTTAGCCGATTTATCTCAAAAGCGGGTTTCTCTTCTTTTCAAGAATTCAAAAATAGTTTACAAATCTTTAATAAAGATGTAAGGATGCGCAGAATAATAAGTCATACCCAAAGATTTATGAGAACAACTCCAGAAAGTATGATTGATTTACTATATCATGATGCAATGAATAATTTAAGACAAAGCAATCTTAATATAGATATAGATAAATTAAAGGAGATATGTAAAAAGTTAAAGGATAGTCATAGCGTGACAATTATTGGAGATAGTCATGAACTTGCCAATTTTTATACATTACAACTTGATTTGCTGATTAACAATATTCCAACATATTTTTTTAATATAAATGATGAGAATAGTGTCTTTGTTAATCATCTTGATAATAATGATGTTATACTATATATCGATGTCCATCATGAATGGTTTGCAGGAACTAGAAAAACAGTTATGGATGCAATTAAGAAAAAAGGTTTATATACTATTGTATTAGCTCAAGATGAAAAACATATTAAAGATTATGCAGATATATTATATATTTATGGTATACAAGATAGTAATAATGATGGTTATTTTTCTCTACCTTATTTAAGCAATATCTTATCCGAAATGATATATTACAATTTCTAAAAGTTCCTTACATTTTTTGTAAGGAACTTTCTTTTTAGATGTTTGTTATTAAAAGATATAAAAATTATAATATGAACGAGAAGGAAAGATGGGAGGAAATTATGAATACAAGTTCAAAGAAGTTTATATCTTTATTAATGGCGGGAGCAATTGTATTTACAGGGACATTAAGTCAATTTTCAGTAAAAGCTGAAGAAGGGAATACTTCACAAACAAAAGGATCAGAAAGTTCTTATAAAGCAGGTGCTACTGTAGAAGAGAATAAAACTGGGAAATCTGATGCAGATTATCAACTGACTTTTGTTTATGAAGATACTGATGAAAAAGATGCAACAAAGGTTACTGTGAGTGGAAACTTACAATTTTATTCTTTACAAGACGAAGTTGTTAAAAACTTTATAAACACAGGTGTAGCAACTGGAGCAAAAGAATATGATGTTTATCAGTATAAAGATGGGATGTTTAATACTGGTTATGGGTTAAATTCTGATACTGCTGTCTATGAATTAACTGAAACTAAAGATGAAAGATTTGAAATTACATTGCCAGTTCCAGGAAATTTATATTATTATGATTATACAATCACTTATGGTGATGGATCAACAAAGACAATTCAAGATCCAGTAAATCCATCTCCAAAAAATAAAAACAATAATCATAATTCTAATCATAGTATGGTGTATGTTGGAAATGGTTCAAATACAACTGCTGGACAAGAACAAATATATGCCCAAAGTACAACAAAGGGATCTTTCTCTTATAGTTCATATACGGCAACTGATGGAACAAAACAACCATTAGGAATTTACTTACCAAATGGCTATGATTCTTCAAAAGTTTATAAAACAATTTATGTATCACACGGTGGTGGTGGAAATGAAGCCGAATGGATGGGTATTGGAGCATTACCTAACATCATGGATAATCTTATGAGTAGTAAAGATGTTGCACAAGCTGTTGTTGTAACAATGGATAATACTTACTTTAGTTGGGACTATGACAAAATAGCTAAGAACTTTAAAGAGAATATTATTCCTTATGTAGAAAAGAATTATAATGTTTCATTAGATTCTCAAGATAGAGCATTATGTGGTTTATCAATGGGATCAATGACAACATCAACAATTATGCAATCATATACTGATTTATTCAGTTATTATGGATGTTTCTCTGGAGCAAATGTTGCTGCTGCTGTCAAAGATGTTGATTTATTAAAAGATGTTACAATTTACTTAACTGCTGGTAATATCGATATGGCATTAATGAATAACAGTTACGGGACACCAACTGATAGAACAACAAATGGTTTAAGAGATAAATTAGATAACTTAGGTGTTAAATATACATTTGATACAAAGAATGGGGCACATGACTGGGGAATGTGGAGAGATGCATTAACAACATTCACTAAAGATTTCTTATGGGACAATACTGATAACACTATTAAATATAATAGTGGTGTCACTGTTGAAAAGAATACAAATCCTAAATGGAATGCAGATTATGTAGCAACTTTTATATATAAAGATCAAGATAAAAGAGATGCTGTATCTGTAAATGTTCAAGGAGGATTCCAATTCTATAAAGAAAATGAAGTGAGTAGTTATAAAGGTGGAACTCAAAATAAAAGTATCCCTTGCTATGATGCATATCAATATGAAAAAGGTATGTTTGCAGGAAGCTCAAGTACAAAAACAGATGCAATGATTCCTTACGAAATGAAAGAAATTACTGATGAAGTATTTGAAGTAAAAATACCAGTACCTGCAAATCAATATTTCTATTCATATTATGTTACTTATGAAGGTAAAGATGAAGCTATTAAAGTTAATGATCCTGCAAATATGCCTATAAAGAGTCCTTCAGGTAGTGATGCTGGATGGAGTACTTTCTATGTTGGTAAGAGTGGAGAAACAAAAGGACAAGAGTATATTTATCCAAGAAGTGATAAAAATGGAAAAGTAGAATATAAAGAATATAAAGCTGTTGATGGTACAACACAATATGTTGGTGTTTATACTCCATATGGATATGATAAGAATAAAACTTATAAAACAATTTATGTATCACACGGTGGTGGTGGTAATGAAAATGAATGGATGACGATTGGATCTATTCCTAACATTATGGATAATTTAATTGCCAAAGGTGAAATGGCTGAAGCAATTGTTGTGACAATGAATAACACATATTTCAACTGGGATTATGATAAAGTTCTTCCTAATGTTGTTAAGAATATTGTTCCATTTATTGAAAGTAATTATAGTGTATCAAAGGAATCTAAAGATAGAGCATTCTGTGGTTTATCTATGGGTTCTATGACTACAAATCAAATGGCTAAAACTTATCCTAATGAGTTTGGATATTTTGGTTCATTCTCAGGTGGTTCAACTGATTTAGATAAATCTCATTATGATGTTAAATCATTAAACAATGCAGTATTATATTTAACTGCTGGAAATATTGATATGGCTTATAATAATAATATGGGTATTAGTTCAGTTGATTATATGAAAATGTATGATGAATTAGGAATAAAATATGATTTTGATTTATTACTAGGTTCTCATGATTGGTATGTATGGCGTGAATCATTTACTACATTTGCTAAAGATTATTTATGGGATGTTGAAAATACAAAAATTGATACTCCTAAAGAAGAAGTATCAAAACCAAATACTAATGATGCAGTAAAAACAGATGATGAATCTTATACAGAACTTTATGTAATGGGATTGTTATTTGGATTTGCTGGTTTAACTTCATTATATATTTCTAAAAAAAGAAAAGAATCACTTTAAGTATTAAATTCCCTTCTCAAGCATAAAGTGATAAAGGAGTTATCTAGGTAACTCCTTTTTTCTGACTAAAAATATAATTTCAACTATAATCAAGGTTATGATGATTAAAATAATAATAGAGTAGATGACTTCATCAAATAAATGTTGAAAAGCAAATATTAGAAATGTTGCAAGAAAACCACCAATACCAGCCGCTATTCCAATATACCCACCAGCTTTGGCACTATCCTCTTTTGTAGAATTAGCAGCAAATAGGAAGATATATAAAATAACCAAATTATATGAGAATCCTAGTATAGCAGATGCAATATAAATGACTGATTTAGCTGGAGCTATATAATATAAACCAAAAGCTATTATGCATAGAAAGATAACAAATGGAAAGAATGAATTATGATATTTGTTATAAATTTTTCCAAATAGTAACCCAGACAAAATAGAGAATAGAGAATTAATGTTATTTGAAGTCACAGTTGTTATAGTAAGATTATCTATTGATTTTTCAGCAATTAAAGATGATGTATTAATAGAAAAGCAAGTTAAGAGCATATTTAGTGTAAGAAAAAGAAAAACATAGAAGAGTAAGTTTTTATTAAGCTTAAATTTATGATGAGAGATTGCTTCTTGTTTTTTTAACGGAATGTCAGGGATATAAAAAGATAAGAACAAGGTTATTATTATAGGAAGATATGCTAAAAACATGGCTTTTGTAGAAATGTTGGAGAATACTCCGACAAGTGATTGAAAGAAAATAGTTCCTAAACTAGCAATGATTGTTGTATAACCTAAGTATTTGATTTGTTTTTCACTAGTGTAATATTCTTTAATAATAGGTTTGTTTAATGATATCCCAATTCCTATTCCAATTCCGAATATTAATCTAAAAAATAAAACAACATATAAATTATCAATAAAGGCGGGAGCTACACCACCTAATAATAAACAAATATTCATAAATATTATTGATTGTTTATAAGTTATTGTAGATCCAACACACCGACTTGTTAAATAAGAGGCTGGTATAACTGCAATAGAAACAATTGTAATCATTAAAGATATTGTAGCTATGGAATAATGAGAATAATAATTGTATAATAATTCCATACCAGGAGCAATTGTTCCTCTAATCTGACATACAAAAGCTACTGAAAACAACGATAAAAAAGCTAAATTTTTCTTCATGTTCTTCACCTACTAAGATGGTATCATTAGAGAATATAAAAAGCAATAATTAGTCAATATATTTATCTTATGAAAGTAATGAAGACTGTTAAATGAATAATTATGGTAGGTAGGGTATATATAAGTTTAAAAAGGTTAATTTTATGTTAATAATGGATTTGTTCATCTTCCATTCAAAAAAAAGGAATTAAATGGAGAATAAATATCGTATTAAGAAGGGAATCAAGATTATGCTTCAAATAAAAAATATACAAAAAGAATATAAAACAGGGAATCTGGTTCAAAAAGCACTTGATGGAGTGAGTTTGAATTTACGAGATAATGAATTTGTAGCAATATTAGGACCAAGTGGTTCTGGTAAAACTACACTTTTAAATATTATTGGTGGTTTAGATCGTTATGATCATGGGGATTTAATTATCAATGGTATATCAACAAAGAAATATAAGGATCGTGATTGGGATTCTTATCGTAATCATACGATAGGGTTTGTTTTTCAAAGTTATAATTTAATTCCCCATCAAACTGTTTTAGCAAATGTAGAACTTGCTTTAACAATCTCTGGTATTTCTAAAACTGAACGTAAGGAAAAAGCTAAGAAAGCACTTGAAGAAGTTGGGTTAGGTGATCAAGGACATAAGAAGCCTAATCAAATGTCTGGTGGGCAAATGCAACGTGTGGCTATTGCACGTGCTTTGGTTAATGACCCTGATATCTTATTAGCAGATGAACCAACAGGAGCATTAGATAGTGATACAAGTGTTCAAGTTATGGGATTACTAAAAGAAGTTGCTAAGGATAGATTGGTTGTTATGGTTACACATAATCCTGAATTAGCTGAAGATTATGCAACACGTATAGTCACATTGAGAGATGGAGTTATGCGTAGTGATTCTAATCCTTATGAGATTAGTGATAAAGAACTAGAGAAACCAAGACATGAAAACATGGGTAAATCTTCAATGTCTTTTATGACTTCGCTTTTACTAAGTTTTAATAATCTTAAGACAAAGAAAGCAAGAACGATTTTAACATCTTTTGCTGGATCTATTGGGATTATCGGAATAGCTTTAATACTTTCATTATCTAATGGGGTTAACCAATATATAAAAACAATTGAGGAAGATACATTATCTGAATATCCTTTACAAATACAAAGTACTGGCTTTGATATCACATCAATGATGACAGATACTGCTCCAAAAAGTACTGATCAAGAAACTGATGAATCAAAGATACATGTTTCTCAAATGATTACAAATATGTTTTCTAAGATAGGATCAAATGATTTAACATCATTAAAAGAATATCTTGATAGTGGAAAAAGTGATATAGCTAAATATACAAATTCAGTTGAATATACGTATAATGTAGCACCACAAATCTATAGCCAAGATACAAGCAATATAAGACAGGTCCATCCTGATAAATCATTTGCTTCTTTAGGTTTTGGTTCATCGTCAGGTACAAACAGTATGATGTCATCAATGATGAGTACTGATACTTTCTATCAAATGCCAAGTAATGCCAATCTTTATCAAGAACAATATGATATGAAAGCAGGGAAATGGCCTGAAAAGTATAATGAATGTGTTCTTGTTCTTACAAAGAATGGTAATATTAATGATTTTATGCTTTATACTTTAGGTTTAAGAGATTATTCTGAATTAGATAAAATGATTCAACAATTCTCAAAAGAAGAAGCAGTTGAAGTTCCTAAAGATATACCATCTTATTCTTATGATGATATATTAGGAACTGAATTTAAACTTGTTAATGCAACTGATTATTATCAATATGATAAAAAGTATAATGTTTATAAAGATAAAACAGAAGATAAGAATTATATGAGTGATTTAGTTGAAAATGGTGAAGATATTAAAATTGTAGGAATTGTTCAACCAAGTGAAGGTGTTTCAGCAACAATGTTACAAGCTGGTATTGGATATCCTTCAACATTATCAACTCATGTTATTGAACAAGCAACAGATAGTGATATTGTTAAAAAACAATTAGCAAATCCAAATATTGATGTTTTTACTGGTAAAGATTTTAATGCAAAAGAAAATAGTAAAATGGATATGAATTCTTTGTTTACTGTTGATGAAAATATGATTAAGAAAGCATTCTCTTTTGATCAAAGTAAACTTAAGTTTGATATGAATGATTTGGATTTAAGTGGAATTAAACTTGATACTTCAACACTTCCTTCAATAGATGTAGATGCTATTTTCAAGGATATGAAAATTGATATTTCACAAGAACAATTGCAAGGGTTAAGTGAAAATATCTTGATTCAATTTCAAAAATATGCAATTCAAAATGGGATGATAGATCCTACAAAAATGCAAGAGTATTTTATGGCTTATCTTCAAACATCTGAAGCTCAAGCATTGATTCAAGGAGAAATGGTTAAACTTTTACAAGAAAGTGGTTTGACTGAGCAATTTGAAACTCAATTACAAAAACAAATGCAAACAATAATGACTCAATATACAACAACTCTTACAAAGTCATTACAACAACAAATTTCTTTACAAATGACTAAACAGATGGGAAATCTTGCAGCGAGTATGCAAGATGCAATTCAAGTTGATGGAAGTATGTTTGCAAAAGCAATTAAAATGAATATGAATGAAGAAGAACTTTCAGAATTAATGATGTCAATGATGACTACTGAAGTTTCATCATATGATGGTAATCTCAAGAAAGTTGGTTATAGTGATTTTAATAAACCAAGTGCAATCAATATCTTTCCAAAAGATTTTGAAAATAAACAAAAAGTTATTGATATCTTAGATAAATATAATGAAGATGTTGAGAAAGTAGATAAAGATAAAGTGATTTCTTATACTGATTATGTTGGTACACTAATGTCATCAGTTACAGATATTATTAATGTCATTAGTTATGTCTTAATTGCATTCGTTGCTATATCGTTGGTTGTTTCATCAATTATGATTGGTGTTATTACTTATATTAGTGTTCTTGAACGTAAGAAGGAAATTGGTATATTACGTGCAATAGGAGCATCTAAGAAGAATATATCACAAGTATTTAATGCTGAAACATTTATTATTGGATTGTTAGCAGGAGTTCTTGGTATTGTTATTACATTATTGTTATTAATTCCAGGGAATATGCTTATTCATCAAATTGCAGGAAATACAATTGTGAGTGCATCATTACCAATTTCTGGTGGTGTTATACTTGTTGTATTAAGTGTTCTTCTTACACTTTTAGGTGGATTGATTCCATCTAAAAAAGCAGCTCAAGAAGATCCTGTAACAGCTTTAAGAACTGAATAATCAAGAGAAACGAAGATTGTTGAAAGATAGTCTTCGTTTTTATATAAAGAAAAAGGACTTTATGTCCTTTGCAAATAAAAGAATGTCTTGTTACAAATCAATTAATGTTTGTAAATAGTTTGGATTACTCATAAGAGGTCTAGCAAATCCAAAGAATTGAACATGACTATTGTTAATAATATCTATCATTTCTTCTAATCCACGAATTCAAAGTCTAACAAATGTAATAGCACTCATTTTTGCATTTATTTTGCAGTTTCAAGTTTTTTTAAATCTTAAATTTCTCCCTATGTTTTCTATAAATAATCATTACATATCTTTTGCTTTCATCTTTTCCAATTCAGCTAGCTTGAGCTTCTTGTATTTATCCCTGCCGGTTCCCCATTGTCCAAAATACAACGTATTGACAACAACAAATGGGAAGATGTGTGGGTTTTCAAACGGTACTCTGCCACTGGCAAATGTATAAATTGTGAATATCAAGATAAGTAGGGGAATGATACCACCCCAAAGCGGATTGCTCAATTTTGTACAGATCATATATTCCGCTATTAGTAAAACGCCTGCAATTATAAAACCAATTAGTAATGCAATCATTTTTATTTCTCCTTTTCTTTTTTGTATTTTTCAATGATAATTTTTGCGGTTTCCAAATCAATCCGCGAGTCAACTGCTAAGCCTTTGATAAAGGTTTGGAACGGTTCATCTTGCTGTTGATCACTCATTTCTATTTTTTGAATAAGCTTATCTAATCGCAAGCGGACAGTAGGGTAAGATACTTCATAAAGATTCGCAATCTCTTTCAATGAACCAGATTTTAGTGCAAAATTCTTTAAAAAAGTAGCATCCTCTTGTTCTAATGCAAGTATCCATTGAGGTATTTTATCTATATCCAATTCAATTCTCCTTTCTGTATATGTTTAACAATATTTAGTATACCATAAATAATGTTAAAATCAATAGCAAAATTAAATTAATTTTATTTTAATAAAAGAGAAGTTGAACTTGCTTTAAAATGTGGGCATTAGCGATTGTCCTTATTATGTAACGGATCGTTATATATCAATTCAGTAAAAATGTTTTCCTCTACTTGTGCCTTGAGAGTATTCATCAAGTCAACTCATTTTATTTGAACAATCTTTTTATGCTGGCCGCTTTCATTAGTGATGGCAAGAGCCTTTCAATGGATTGGTGACATCCTACTAATTTGAATCTCGCAGAATCTACAAAAAATTGAATTTTACTTTGAATGTCTATTTTTGTCATTTCCTGGGGAATAATCCCGATTATTGGATGAGCAATAGCAGATGACCAAGAACCTTGATTGTTTTTGGG
This sequence comes from Coprobacillus sp., assembly GCA_036639875.1. GTDB lineage: Bacteria > Bacillota_I > Bacilli_A > Erysipelotrichales > Coprobacillaceae > JAVWHX01. The sequence continues at coordinate 2,193 of JAVWHX010000046.1, read as the reverse complement.
ATACTTTTCTATTTGAACTTTTATGTACTATTCAAACTATTTTAATTTCATATAAATAGGGAAATCCTTGATTTAAATGATAATTTTAAGTCTATAAAATATGAAGAAACAGAAGTTTATCAAACATATAAAATGTATCTTGATAATCCTTATAATATGCAAAAGAAATTATTTGAAGAATAGAAACTCAAGTCGTTTTCTTTTTTTTGTTAAATTAATTTAGTTTGCTAGTCATAACAAATGACGATATAATATTTATATAGTTTAAAAGGAGGATCACTGAAATGAAAAAGTATGAATATAAATTTGTGAAAGTTCCTGTTGTTACAGAAAAGATGGGGATTATGAATGTTGCACATAAAGGTGAAACGTTCGAAGCTTGTAAAGAAGTGATTAATCAAGAGTCAGAGAATGGTTGGAGATTAAAGCAAGTGGTAGTTCCCTTTAATGAGAAGTCAGGCGTATATGGTGCTGAATGCTATCAAGTTATTTTTGAAAAAGAGATTGACTGAGATCGAAAGTAATAGTGATTGACATAAGAAATAATGATAAGATGTTATGGAAGTGATTTTCAAAAAGTGAAATATTCTATTAAGGAATTAGGAGCATTCTCAGTTATAGGTCAAGAAGTGGAACTTACTCGTTCTCAAAAAGAAAATATTCAAATCAGTACAAAGTTTTGGCAAACATTTAATATGAATTTAAGAAAATCAAATTTATCTCAGTCATCGCATTGGACTAAATATGCTTTTATGGAAAGACGTGATAGTATTCTGTTCTATTATTGTGCCATACCTAAAAAAGAAATTGTACCAGAAGGATTTATAGTTAAACAAATCAAGGCACAGCGATATCTGGTTGTTGAACATGTTGGTTCTATGAATCAGATATATGAGACTTATGGGAAGATATATCAACAGATTTTTCCAAATACACAATATATTACTTTACAGGAAAATTTTATACATTTTGAAAAATATGATTATCGTTTTCATTGGAATAAAGAAAACTCGATTATTGAGATTTGGATTCCTATTAAGAGTTAGATACATTTTAATTTATGAAGCAGTTAACCTATTTAAGATTGATTGCTTTTTATTGTTTGAAAAATTTAATAAAAAATAGCTTACACAAAAATAAAAAGTATGATAGTATCAGTTCTGGTATATTTATATAGAATTTTGGTGAAATTGGAAACGGTACATGTGAGGCATGGTTATGAACAACACAAATAGATAATTATAGGAGGATTAATTATGCCGAAAACAAAATTACAGAATTTCCTTTTTACTATTGCAATGGCATTTGTCATGGTTTATGCAATGATCTGTTATAACATCTCATTAAATATTGGTGGTATGACAAACGAAGTCTTTATTCTTGCATTTCATGAAATGGTTATTATGTGGCCAATTGCTATTATCTTAGAGTTCTTTATTATTGAAAAACTTGCTAAGATCATTACATTTCATTTGATTGACCCAAAAGTAGAAAGACCACTTTTTATTAGATTAGTATTATGTTCAGTCATTGTATGTTTAATGTGTCCAATAATGAGTTTAATTGCTACAATTCTTTTCAAGAATGCTGGAGTAGAAGTGATTGCAGTATGGTTACAAACAACAGTATTTAATTTCCCAATGGCATTGGGATGGCAAATTTTCTTTGGTGGTGCATTTATACGTTTTGTTTCTAAAAAACTTTGTGACTAAATATAAAAAGGTAGCAAGAGTGATGGCTCTGTGTCAAGAGTGGAGGGGGAAGTAACTAAATAGTTGCTTCCTTTTTGTATATAAAGTCATAATGAAATCCTAAATGAAGGAGTATTCTCTTTCTAAAGTTTTGAAAATATCTATAACCATAAGCGTTACGTTTTACAAGTTTAAGCTTATTATTCATGCTTTCAATAAAGCCATTATTAAAGCATGTTTTTATCTTTTTATGATTTCTTATATAATAAGTTGTATATGTCAATGATCTTATAATTGGTAAAAACCATTTCTTTCTAAAATTCTTAGCAGTAGAGAGATAATATTCATTCTTTGTATCAAAAATGTAATCTAGCCAACTATTGAACTCTTTTTTATAATCATTTTGAGGTTCATTGACTATTGTGAGAAATCTTTGATAGATATCATAATTCACTTTAAATTCTTCACAGCAATCTAATTCTAATATGCTTTCTACTAATTG
>JAVWHX010000045.1:0-18224 GCA_036639875.1 Coprobacillus sp. | reverse complement strand
GAATGTTTAAGCGGAATGCCTATCGATTTAGAATTTATTAACTTTGACGATATTAAAAATGGAGCATTAGATCAATATAAAGTTGTTATTAATGCTGGTAGTGCTTATACATCATGGTCTGGTGCTGAAAATTGGAAAGATCAAGATGTTGTTATTAAGATTCGTGAATGGGTTGATAATGGTGGTGGATTTATTGGTGTTGGTGAACCAACAGCATGTCAACATCAAGGACGTTTCTTCCAATTAAGCGATGTTTTAGGAGTTGATAAAGAAATCGGATTTACATTAAGTCATGATAAATATAACGAAGTCAATCCAAATCATTTCTTACTAGAAGATATTGATAATGAAATTGATTTTGGTGAAGGTATGGATGGTATTTATTCTCATGGTGAAGATTATCAAATCTTAAGACAACATCATGGTTATAGTCAATTGGTTACAAATAAATATGGTAAAGGTCGTAGTATTTATTTTGCTGGTTTACCATACTCTCCACAAAACTGTCGTCTCTTATTAAGAGCCATTTATTATGCTGCTGGCAAAGAAGATGAAATGAAGAAATATTATGTAAGCAATGTCAATACAGAAGTTGCAGCTTTTGAAGAAGTTAAGATGATTGCCGTTATTAACAACTCTACAGAAGCACTTTCTACTGACTTATTTGTAAGTGGAAAGAAATTAGATACATTAGAGTTAAAACCAATGGAATTACGTTGGATTCATATTTAAGGAGGAATAGTTATGGAAAAGCCTGTACTTGTTATAATGGCTGCTGGAATGGGTAGTCGTTATGGTGGTTTAAAACAAATTGATCCAGTTGATCAAGATGGACATATTATTATAGACTTTTCCCTCTTTGATGCAAAAAGAGCAGGCTTTGAAACTGTTATCTTTATCATAAAAAAAGAAACAGAAAAAGATTTCAAAGAAGCTATTGGTTATCGAATGGAAAAGATTATGAATGTTCAGTATGCATATCAAGAATTAGATAAAATACCTACCTCATTTACCGTTCCGAGTGAACGTGTTAAACCTTGGGGTACTGCTCACGCCATATATTGTTGTAAAGACTTAATCAAAGGTCCATTTGCAGTTATTAATGCAGATGATTATTATGGTGTTGAATCTTTTCAAATGATTTATGATTATCTATCAAATCATCAAGATGATGATAAATTAAGATACACTATGGTTAGTTACCAAATTGAAAACACTTTAACTGAAAACGGGACAGTTGCAAGAGGTGTTTGCGTTGTTAATGAAGATAATATGTTAGTTAATATTACGGAACGTACAAAAATCAAAAAGACAGTTATGGGTGCGGCATATACCGAAGATGATACACAATGGATTGATTTGCCTGCAAAAACACCTGTCTCTATGAATTTATGGGGATTTAGTAAAAGTATTATGAGAGAGATTGAAAATGGTATGCACTTCTTCTTAAACGAAGGGTTAAATGCTAATCCTTTAAAATGTGAATACTTCATTCCTAGTGTTGTAAGTCGTTTGGTTGAAACAAATCGTGCAACTGTTGAAGTCTTAACAACTAAAGAACAATGGTTTGGAGTCACATATAAAGAAGATAAACCAATTGTTATGAAAGCTATTCAAGAAATGAAAAATAAAGGGATATATCCACAGAAGTTATGGGGTGAAAATAATGAGTAGTCAAGTTTTATTAGAAGAAGCTATTAATCATTTTGATTTCGTTGGTGAAAGATTGACATGTGAACCATATGGTAGTGGACATATTAATGATACTTATTTATTAGAGTATAAAATAAAACATATGGGTGTTGTTCCTATTATTCTTCAAAGAATGAATACTCATGTTTTTAAACAACCTATTGAATTAATGGAAAACATTTTAAATGTAACTGCTTTTTTAAGAGATAAAATCATTGAAAACAATGGTAATCCTGAAAGAGAAACATTAACTGTTATTTTAAATAAAAGTGGCAAACCATATTATCAAGATAGCGAGAATAATTATTGGAGAGCTTATCATTTTATTGTTGGAGCAACTGGTTATGATGAAGTGAAAAATGATGAAGACTTTTATCAAAGTGCTTTGGCTTTTGGGAAGTTTCAAAGTTTGTTAGCAGACTATCCTGCTCATACATTGCATGAAACAATTGCTGACTTTCATAATACAAAGGTAAGGTTTGAAACTTTCAAAGATGCCGTTGAAAAGGATGTTTGTCATAGAGCAAAAGATGTTCAAGCAGAAATACAGTTTGTATTAGAGAGAGAAGATGTAGCCAATGTTTTAACTGATATGCAAACAAGAAATGAGTTGCCACTTCGTGTCACTCATAATGATACAAAACTTAATAATGTTTTAATTGATGATAAAACACATCAAGGTATCTGTGTTATTGATTTAGATACTGTAATGCCTGGTCTTGCTATTAATGATTTCGGAGATTCTATTCGCTTTGGTGCGAGTACTGGAGCCGAAGATGAAAAAGATTTAAGTAAAATTGAATGTAGTATGCATTTATTTGAAGTTTATACCAAGGGATTTATCAAGGGGTGTGATGGTAAATTAACCGACAATGAAATTAAAGCTTTACCTATTGGAGCAAAAGTGATGACTTTTGAATGTGGTATGAGATTCTTAACTGATTATTTACAAGGTGATACTTATTTTAAAACAACATATCCTACACATAATTTAGATCGTTGTAGAACACAGTTTAAATTAGTTAGTGATATGGAAGCAAAGTGGGATACAATGAATCAAATCGTATCCAAATACAATTTTTAGCCTTCTCCTTATATAAATATAGAGGTGTAACCAATTTGGTTACACCTCACTTTTTTAACATATTTCTTGGCTATCTAAAATAATTGTAACTGGCCCATCATTAATTAATGATACCTTCATATCAGCGCCAAAGATACCTGTTTCTAGATTTATATCAAACGATTTAATCTTTTCATTAAAATAATCATATAATGGAATTGCAACATCTGGTTTAGCAGCTAAAGAAAAACCAGGTCTTCTCCCCTTCTTACAATCGGCATATAAAGTAAATTGAGATATCGATAATATACTCCCATTGACATCTTGTAAAGATAAATTCATTTTTCCTTGATCATCCTCAAAAACTCTTAATCCAATCATTTTATCTATCATTTTATCAATAATTGTTTGATTATCTCCCTCACAAAAACCAACCAATGCCATATAACCTTTTTCAATAGTACCATTGACTTTCCCATCAATAGTTACTGAACTCTTTTGAACTCTTTGTAATACAATTTTCATAACTGTCTCCTATCTTTCAATAACGAAAAGTGATATAATCATTATACCAAAATACAGATGAAAGGAAAAGATAGAATTATGGCAACAACACTAGCTCATAGAATGAGACCAAATTCTTTAAAAGATATTATTGGACAAAAACATATTGTTGGTGAGAATGCTTTATTAACACAATTTGTTAAAAAAGCACATCCAATGTCAATTATTTTATATGGACCTCCTGGTTGTGGAAAAACAACTTTAGCAAGTGCTTTAGCAAAGGATTTAAATATTCCTTATCGTGTCTTTAATGCTTCTACTGGAAATAAAAAAGAAATGGATATAATTATAGAAGAAGCAAAAATGAGTGGTGAATTGTTTGTTATTATTGATGAAGTTCATCGCTTGAATAAAGATAAACAAGATCATCTCTTACCACACATTGAAAATGGATTATTAATTATTGCTGGATGCACGACTGCTAACCCATATCACTCTATCAATCCTGCCATACGTTCAAGATGTCAAATTGTCGAGGTTAAATCATTAAGTGAAGATGAAATTGTCCAAGGTTTAAACAATGCCTTAGTAAGCGAAAATGGGCTCCATAATGAATATACAGTAGAACCTGGAGTTTTAGAAAAAATAGCCAAGTTAAGTAGTGGTGATATTCGTTATGCATACAATTGTTTAGAAATTGCAAGTATTCTATCAAATGATTCAATCATAACTATAGACATTATTAATCAATCTTTATCTAAAGCCAATGCGCAGTTTGACAAAGATGAAGATCAATATTACGATACATTAAGTGGTTTACAAAAATCAATTCGAGGTAGTGATCCAAACGGAGCCATGTATTACTTAGCTAAACTGATTGAAGCCAATGACATTGAATCACTTGAAAGAAGAGTTATTACAACTGCATATGAAGATATCGGTTTAGCTAACCCAGGGGCGTGTATGCGAACTGTCATTGCCTTTCAAGCAGCAAAAGTCATTGGTTTCCCAGAAGCACGAATCCCACTAGCCAGTGCAATTCTTGATTTATGTTTATCTCCTAAATCAAAATCTTCTGAAGCCGCTATTGACGGAGCACTTCAAAGCATTGCCACTCATCCATACAAAGCTCCAAAATATCTACGTTTAACACCTGTCGGATTAGAAGAAGATGAAAAGTATGATTATGCAAGACCTGAATTGTGGGAATATATTCAATACCTTCCTGAACCTATCAGAAATAATCAATTCTACATCCCTTGGATGACAAGCAATTATGAAAAAGCTCTTGCAGAAAATTATCGCAGAATACTAAAACATGGACGCACAAGTCACATCAAAGAACTCAATAATAGAAAAGGAAACGGATAAAGTATGTTAGAATTCAAATATGATACACAACTCCTTTTAACAGGAGAAAACTTAAACGAAGATGTTATACATGAATATATTACAACACATTTTAAAGGTGACTGTTTATTAGCAGTTGGGGATGAAGAACTAATTAAGATTCACTTTCATACAAATGAACCTTGGGATGTTTTAAAGTATTGTTCTACATTAGGTGATATCTTCGATATTGTTATTGAAGATATGGATAGACAATCACAAGGTTTAAAAGGATAAATAAAAAAGATTTTTAGAATCATTGATATCTAAGAATCTTTTTTTATTTTAGTATATAGAAAACAAACTTTCTAACCATCCTGGAAGTGAAACTGGTAATTGCATAATGGCATCATGGACTTCTTTTGTATTGACTTGACTAGATGTTTCAATAATATATCGACCACTTGGAATAGCCCCTATAGCTATATTTCCAGAAGCACGACCACCAATTGCGACTTCACTCGCAAAAGCAAACCCACCAATTGCATAGACACCTACACTTAAACCACCAATTGCAATGATTCCTATAGAAATTCCTCCTAATGATAATCCACCAATAGACATTCCACCTAAAGCTAATAAACCTAACGCAAAACCACCCAGTCCAATAAGTCCAATCCCAATTCCCCCTAAAGCAAATACTCCAATTGCTATATTACCAAAAGCAAAAATACCTTTTGCAACTTTTTTACCACGTCCTAAGTTTACATGAACAAGCGGTAATCCAAAGATCTGAATTTGACTTTTATATTCATAATCTCTCGACCTTCTTACCACTCTCCTTAACTGTTCATCACTAATATGAACCTCTTGTTTTAAAGAGGTTTCTCCTCTAACCAATTCATCTAAAGATACTTCATATAAATCAGCAATTTCCACAAGCCTATCTAATTCTGGTAAAGATACTCCTGATTCCCATTTACTTACAGATTGTCTAGATATCCCTAACTGATAAGCCAATTCTTCTTGAGAATATCCCTTCTGTTTTCTTAACTTTATTAAATTATCTTGTAATTTCATATTACCCCTCCTATTACACTTATGATTATATATAAATGTATAGTTTTCACTACCAACCAGCTCTTTTCAATTTGACAACCAATGGTTGCATATAAAAGAATAAGGATATTTATGAACAAATATCCTTTAAAACTTCTTGAACAGTTTCCTCAAAATGCTCTAAGTTCACTTCATACCAATGTACATCAAATTGATTCTTAAACCATGTATATTGTCTTTTTGCATAATGACGAGAATGCTTTTTAATATTCTCATAAACCATATCTTTTGTAATAAGTCCTTCAAAATAATCAAACCATTCTTTATATCCAATAGCTTTCATACTTTGATATTCTCGTCTTACCCCTTGCTTATATAAACGAGTGACTTCTCCTTCTAATCCTAAAGAATCCATATTATCTACACGTTTATTAATTCTTTCATATAAAACATCTCTTTCAAGTGTTAAAGCAACAAAATAAGCATCATATAAACAAACATGTTGTTGTGTTGATAAGATATCACTTTTTGTCTGTCCTGTTTCTTCATATATCTCTATCGCACGTAAAACACGTTGTCTATTATTAGGATGTAATTCTTCTGCACTCTTTGCATCGATATTTTGTAAATGTAGATATAATTCTTCATTACTTAAATCTTTATATTTATTCCTAAACGCTTCATGGTTATCTTCCATTTCACTAAATTCATAATCATAAAGAGCAGCCTTAATATAAAGACCTGTTCCCCCAACAATAATTGCTTGTTTCCCACGATTTGTAATATCTGTTATCTTTTCTCTAACTGTTTCTTGAAAGTCTTTCACACTATAATTATCTCTTGGATCTAAGATATCTATACAATGATGAACAATACCTTCCATTTCTTCTTCAGTGACCTTTGCGGTTCCAATATCCATGCCTTTATAGATTTGCATAGAATCACCACTGATTATTTCACCATTTAACTTCTTAGCAAGCTCTACACCCATCTTTGTCTTTCCAACACTTGTTGGTCCAATCACAACAATGACCTTTTCCATCATACAACCCTCTTAAATAATTTCTCTAATTCATAATCACTATAGAATAATATAGTTGGTCTTCCATGCGGACAAACATAGGGATTTTCACAACGCATAAGATTATCAAAAATAGTTTGAATATCATTTATCGATAAATACGTATTTGCTTTTAAAGAGGCTTTACAACTTAATGTTGCTATCGCATGTTCTTGTAATGCAACAACATCCAATTGATTCTTATGTAAAATTTCTTGAATCATTTCATCAACAAAAACATTCTCATCTATCTTCTTCATCCATAATGGTAAACTTCTTAATATATATCCATGTTCCCCAAAAATTTCTAATTCAATCCCTACTTGTTTTAATATCTCTTTTCTTTCTTCAAGAACTAAGAATTGACTCATCGGATATTCTAGTTGTAAAGGTACTAACAATGGTTGCATTGATAGATTAAGAGTAGAGAATTGATCTTTATAATACTCATAATTAATTCTCTCCTGAGCAGCATGTTGATCAATTAAATACATTCCTTTTTCATTTTCTCCTATTAAATAAGTTCCATGAATTTGTGCTTTTGCATAAATCTTTTCTTGTAAAGGTCTTTTTTTAACTGATGGTTCTTCTTTATGCAAAACAGACTCTTGAATAACTTCTGTTTCAGATTGATTATATTGAACTTGAGGTTCTTGAACAGTCACACTTTCTTTTGTGATAACTGGTTCGTTATAAGAAACAATTGGTTTTGTTTCTGGTTCTAAATCAAATGTAACTTGGTCTAACTGTGGTTTAAATGTTTCTCTTTCAGTTTGTTTGTTTTTCACTTGATATGTTAAATCTATTTGTTGTAAAGCATCACTGACACCATTATAAATCAAATCTCTTAATTCATATTCTTTTGAAAAACGAACTTCTAATTTAGAAGGATGAACATTTACATCAACAAGATATGGATCAACATCAATATTGACAATAGCAATAGGATAACGATTATCTGCTAAATAAGCACGATAAGCACTATTAATTGCATCTATACTCATAGCATTCTTAACATAACGATGATTAACCAAAGTAATGATATTAGCTTTAGAAGCACGTGATGTATCAATCTTACTGACAAATCCAGTAATCTTAAATTCTTCATTTTCCAAATCTACTGGAAGCATATTTTTAGCAGTTGCTACACCATACATTCCCGCAATAACTTCTAACAAGTTCCCTTTACCATTTGTTTGAAAGATTAATTTATCATTATGATATAAAGAAATAGCTATTTGTGGATAAGCCAAAGCGATTCTTTCAACATATTGTTGAATAGAAGCAAATTCACTATTTACTGATTTTACATATTTTAATCTTGCTGGAACATTTTGGAAAAGTTTTGTAATTGTCATTTGTGTTCCTCTAGCCAAATCACAAATTCCTTCTTTTTTATATTTACCGAACTCATATTCAACATAAGTCCCATTATCACCCATTGAAGTCTTTAATTCAAAATGACTAATCGACGCTATTGAAGGAATAGCTTCTCCACGAAATCCCAATGTCATAATATTAAACAAATCATGATCATCTTTAATTTTACTAGTCGCATGACGAGAAAAACAAAGTTTAGCATCTTCTAAAGACATTCCTTCACCATTATCTACTACTTTTATCTTTTGTAAACCACCATCTTCGATAAAGATTTCAATTCTTGATGAATCAGCATCAATACTATTTTCAACAAGTTCTTTAACAACACTTGAAGGTCTTTCAACAACTTCTCCAGCTGCTATTTTATTAGAAAGAACATCATCTAACTGTCTGATTTTCGCCATAATTCCACCTCACTTATAAAAGTTTTTTCAATTCTATTAATGTACTTAAAGCATCAAGTGGAGATAAACTCATTGGATCAATCCTTGATAAAGTTTTTTCTACTTCACTTTCTTTTTGTATAACTTGTGTTTGTACTTGTGTTTCACTGACAACCTTTTCAACATTATTATCTTCTAACAATTTTAAAATAACAGTTGCACGTTCAATCACTTCTTCTGGTAATTTAGCAAGTTTAGCAACATTAATTCCATAAGAACGATGACTTCTACCTGCTTTAACCTTATATAAGAAGACAATATGTTCACCTTCAATTGAGGCACTTGCATGAACATTTTGAATATTAAATTTTTCATCCATCATTGTTAACTCATGATAATGAGTAGAGAATAAAGTAATACATTTTGTATGAGTTGCAATATATTCTATCATTGATTGGGCTATAGCCATTCCATCAAAAGTCGCTGTCCCTCTTCCTATCTCATCAAAAATCACCAATGAATCACTCGTTGCATAACGAAGTGCATTATTCGCTTCTAACATTTCAACCATAAAAGTTGATTGTCCAGAAATTAAATCATCACTTGCTCCAATACGAGTAAAGATTTGATCAAATATAGGTAAATTAGCCTGTTCACAAGGAACAAACGAACCAACTTGAGCCATAATAACACATAACGCAACTTGTCTCATATATGTTGATTTACCACCCATATTAGGTCCAGTAATCAATAACACAGGTGCATTTTCTTCAATATGTGTATCATTAGGAACATAGTTTTGTCGTGATATCACTTGTTCTACAACCGCATGTCTACCTTCTTTAATATCAAGAATATGTTGATTATTAAAAGTTGGTCTTACATAACCATTATGACTTGCCTTTGTTGCCAACGCTTGATAAACATCAACCTGAGCAACTATCCCTGCAACATCTTGAATCAAATGAACATCTTTTTTTATGTATTCTCTAATTTGAGTAAATATTTCATATTCCAAAGAAATCATCTTATCATGAGCACTTAAAATCTTTGCTTCCATTTCTTTTAACTCTGGAGTTACAAATCTTTCAGCATTAGATATACTTTGTTTTCTTGTATATTCAAACTCATCTTTAATCTGTGGTAAATAACTCTTTGTAATCTCAATATAATAACCAAACACTCTATTATATCCTATCTTTAATCCCTTAATACCAGTTCTTTCTCTTTCCTTTTCCTCAAAATCACTTAACCATTTCTTTCCATTTTCTCTTATATAACGAAGTTCATCTAATTCTTCATTATAACCATCTTTAATCAATCCACCTTCTTTTAAAGTTAATGGTGGATTATCAATAATAGCTTGATCTATTAAGTTTGTAACATGAGATAAATCAATTAATTGCTCTGCTAACTTTTGAGTATAAGGATGTTCTAAAGATAATAACTGATGTTTTAACTCAGGAATAACTTTTAAAGAAGCACCAATCCATTTTAAATCTCTAGCATTGACATTCCCAAAAGCAATTCTTCCAGCTAATTTCTCTATATCATAGATATCGTTAATAATATCTTTTAAAGTTTCTCTTTCAATAAAATTATCAATAAGAATTTCAATAATATCCATTCTCTTTTCAATCTTTTCTTGATTAACCAAAGGTCTTTCAATCCATTGTCTTAGAAGTCTAGCACCCATTGCCGACTTAGTATCATCTAATAACCATTGTAATGTTCCATAATTTTCATTATCAGCATTCTTAATTAATTCTAATGACTTCTTTGTATATGAATCCATATAAATATAATCTTCTGTTTTCACTTCTTCAATCAATTGTAAATGCCCTAATTCTCTTTTTTGAGTATCTAACATATAATTTAATAACGATGAACAAACTTTAATCTCTTTTAAATCTTTCAAAGAATCAAAGATTTTCTTATATGATTCATTAAACTTATCATTATCATAATAAGAAACAAATATATCATCAAACTGTAATTCTTTATCATTCACAACCAATTCCTTAATTGCTAGTGAATCAATATGATTCTTTAATAAATGTTCTTGTTTATCAAAATTAACAACATAAAACTCACCTGTCGAGATATCACAATAAGCAAGTGTATAATTAAAATCAAAAATACCTAATGCCCCTATATAATTATTCTTCTTTTCATTCAAAGATAAATCCATAATTGTTCCTGGTGTTACAACTTGAACAACTCCACGTTCTACAATTCCTTTACTACTAGGATCACTTAATTGCTCAACAATTGCAACCTTATGTCCTAAACCAATCAATTTTTGAATATATCCATTTACAGCATGAAAAGGAACTCCACACATTGGAACTCGTTCTTTAGCACCAGCATTTTTTCCTGTTAAAGCTAAGTCTAGTGCTTTTGATGTAACCACTGCATCATCAAAAAACATTTCATAAAAATCTCCTAATCTAAACATTACGATAGCGTCTTGATTATTTTCTTTTATTTTTAAATATTGCATCATCATTGGTGAATATTTTTCTTTCATGATATCACTCCTTATAACTTGTATATTATATCATAAATCGACATATAAATAAAAGAATTCCTTCTCTTAAGGAACTCTTTTTTACTTTATAAAATCAGGATTAATCTCTATATCATCAAACTCATCCCATACTTCTGCTTCCCTTTTAACCTCTACCTTAATACATGTTTCTCCACTCACTTCAATCTGCATTTCTTTTTCAATCTCTATCACAACATCATTTCCATTCTTATAAGCAGATAAACATTTTGGTTTAGATAAACACTTTGCTTTTAATTGATCATCATATTCAAATTCACGATCTTCTTTTTTTGTAACTTGCATATCATCAATATAAGTGATTTGATGCTTTTCTACCATTGAATCAATTTCCTCATGGCAGCTATACCATAGATGTACATCAAACGTTCCAATAATTTTAGGAACTTTATTTTGAATTGATGCTTCATAATGATGATTTGATATCCAGCACCCTAAAACTTCATCAGGATTGTTTGCTAATGTTAAAGTATACGTATTCTTAGATAACTTTTTCCCTTTCGCAACAATTGCCTTTGTATAAATCTCTCTAATATTATTACTCATAAACCCTCCTCTTTATAACATATGATACATTCCCTAAATTACCACACTTTTTAAAAAGAAAATATAAATAAAAAAAATCGTATACCCAGTATACGATTCAATCATTTATTGATTATGAGATGGTGTTGAATCTTTTAACACAACGTCGTGTGCTCCACCTTCAACAATACTTGTAGAAGATACAAGTGTGATTTTTGCTTTTTCTTGAAGTTCAGGAATTGATAAAGCACCACAGTTACACATTGTTGATTTAATCTTATTTAAAGATAATCCAACGTTGTCTTTAAGAGCTCCAGCATATGGTACATAAGAGTCTACACCTTCTTCAAATGAAAGTTTAGAATCTCCTCCCATATCATAACGTTGCCAGTTTCTAGCACGTGCACTTCCTTCTCCCCAATATTCTTTCATATATTGTCCATTGATATTCACTTTGTTTGTTGGTGATTCATCAAAACGAGAGAAATATCTTCCTAACATAATAAAATCACTACCCATTGCTAATGCTAGAGTCATATGATAATCAAGAACAATTCCACCATCACTACAAATAGGAATATAAATACCAGTTTCTTGGTAGTATTCATCCCTTGCTTTAGCAACTTCAATTGTTGCCGTTGCTTGTCCACGACCAATTCCTTTTTGTTCACGAGTGATACAAATTGATCCTCCACCAATTCCAATTTTAATAAAATCAGCACCAGCATCAGCTAAGAATCTAAATCCTTCAGCATCAACAACATTTCCAGCTCCAACTTTAACAGTTTCACCATAATGTTCTCTTACCCATCCAATTGTCATCTTTTGCCATTCAGAGAATCCTTCACTAGAGTCAATACATAAAACATCAGCACCAGCTTCTACTAAAGCAGGAACACGTTCTGCAAAGTCTCTTGTGTTAATACCTGCTCCAACAACATATCTTTTTGAAGAATCTAGTAATTCATTAGGATTTGATTTTCTAGATTCATAATCTTTTCTAAAAACAAAATATTCTAATCTACCTTCTTCATCAATAACAGGTAAAGAATTTAATTTATGTTCCCAAATAATATCATTCGCTTCTTTTAAAGACACTCCACTATGAGTTGTAATTAACTTATCTAAAGGTGTCATAAACTCAGAAATTTGAGTATCTAATTCCATACGAGAAATACGATAATCTCTTTCTGTTACAATTCCAACTAACTTTCCATTAGCTGTTCCATCCATTGTAATAGCCATTGTTGAATGTCCACTTTTTTCTTTTAATGCAATAACATCTTTTAATGTTTGATATGGTGCTAAGTTAGAATCACTAGGAACAAAACCAGCCTTATGATTTTTTACTTTCTTAACCATTGCTACTTGATCTTCAATTGTTTGAGATCCAAAAATAAATGAAACTCCACCTTCTCTTGCTAAAGCAACAGCCATTGTATCATTTGATACAGATTGCATAATTGCTGAAACTAGCGGGATATTTAGTGAAATAGCAGGTTCTTCACCTTTTTTAAATTTTACTAATGGTGTTTTTAAACTTACATTCTTTGTTTGACACTCTGCACTTGAGTATCCTGGAACTAATAAGTATTCATTAAATGTATGTGATGGTTCATCAAAAAAATATGCCATGTTTCTTCTCCTCTTTATATATTTATTTCTAAAAATTATATAGATTTTTGTCGATTTCGTCAACCTTTTTCTTTAATTGTTTATTGATATCATCCTGAATATTTAAAATCAAATCATTAACTTCTTGTTTTAGTACTAAATAATTATAAACTATTGGATTTTCATCAAAAGATTTCTTTCTCTTTTCATACTCCAAAATCAATTCCTGACAATCAATTCCAAGGTGTTTTTGTTTCACAATTTGTTTTTGTAAATCTTTTAAAATAATTTCTTCCTCTTTTAAAACAAGGTTATTTTGAATAAGCTTTTCATACTTTTGATATTCAATAACTTCTTCTTGTTCTAATATCCATTGGTTTAATAACTTTGCCTTTTGAGCAATTTCATTATTCAATTTCTTCACCCTTTAATGCCCATGTTTTTGCTTCAGTAACTTTAACTTTTACAATTTTTCCAACATGATCAATAGAACCTTTAAAGTTAATTAATTTTTGATGATCTGTATAACCAGTTAACATTTGATCATCTTTCTTTGAAGTTCCTTCAACCAAAACATCAACAACTTGATTTAAGTATTTCATATTTTGTTTTAAAGCTTTTTCATTAACCAATTCATTCAAACGATAAAGACGTTGTTCTTTTGTATGAATATCAATATCATCTTCCATCTTAGCAGCTGGTGTACCTTCACGAGGTGAGTATATAAATGTATAAGCCAAATCATATTCACAATAATCATATAATGTCATTGTTTCTTCAAACTGTTCATCAGTTTCACCAGGGAATCCAACGATAATATCAGTTGTGACTGTGCAACCTGGAATCTTTGTTTTGATTTTATCAAACAATGTTAAATATTGTTCTCTTGTGTATTTTCTTCCCATTCGTTTTAAAACATCATTATTTCCAGATTGAACAGGCAAATGGATAGCTGGCATGATATTACTATACTTATTAATAATATCAATCATTTCATCTGTAAAATCCCATGGATGACTCGTTGTAAAACGGATACGAGGGATATTTAATTTTGCAACATCTTCTAATAATGAAGCAAAGTTATAATCAGTTTTAAAATCTTTACCATATGAGTTCACGTTTTGTCCTAATAATGTAATATCTTGATAGCCATTATCAATAAGTTCTTGAACTTCAGCAATAATTTCTTCCTTTAGTCTTGAACGTTCTTTTCCCCTTGTATAAGGAACTATACAATATGTACAAAACTTATTACAACCATACATAATATTAACCCAAGCTTTATAAGGATGTGCTCTATGACTAGGAAGATTTTCAATAACATCTCCCTCTTTAGACCACACTTCAAGAATCATTTCTTTTTCCATCATTGCTTGTTTTAATAAGATTGGTAATCTATGAATATTATGAGTACCAAAGATTAAATCAACTTGAGGATGTTTTTCTAATATTCTATTAATAACAACCTCTTCTTGTGCCATACAACCACAAATTCCAAAAATAACATTAGGATTCGTTCTTTTGACTGTCTTTAAATATCCAATCTTTCCAAAAACTTTCTCTTCAGCATTTTCTCTAATTGCACATGTATTCAATAAGACAACATTGGCATCTTTAATTTCATCAGTCACTTCATAACCCATGACTTCTAAAATACCAGCCAGAGTTTCTCCATCACGTTCATTAGCTTGACAACCATATGTTTGAATAAAGTATTTTTGATTTTTTCCTATTCCTATCATTTCATTAGGAACACAAAAAGCATCATCAATATGTTGAACTTCATCTTTTCCTCTATGTTTTGCATCTTTCAAAGATGGTCCATTAAAATATTTACTATAATCTTTCATTATTTCACCACTTTCTGTTTTATTATATCAAATATTAATAAATAAGAAAGAAAAAAAATAAGGACTTTGTCCTTATTCTTATCCAAAGAATCCATCTGGTTGAATTGAGAAATATAAAACTGCTCCATCAGGTGTTTTCTTGAAAAGACCTTTACAGTAATTTGCTGCATCTTCTGGAGACAATTCAGTTTCACAATCAAATTCAGCTTTAATTCCAGTTTTCTTAACAAACTTACATTTTATTTTATCATCTTCATATCCATCGAAGAAAGTTATAAGTTTTTGTGTCATTGCTGTTTGCATTAATAATTTACATTTTGCCATAATATTTCCTCCTATTTGACCTATATCCATTATACCCCTTTTTTATAAAAAGAAAAGTCTTTTTCGTGCATTTCTACATTCAATCTTAATGAAGTTACAGTTTGATCATCGATTGATAAATCATAAAAAGATGGTATACAGTAAATCTCATATCCACCAGGAGCAATATACCCTCTTGCAATCGCAATTGCCTTCATTGCTTGGTTAAGTGCTGCTGCACCAATAACTTGAATTTGGACTGAAGGACAAGTTCTTAAAAGACTCGTCAATGCTCCTGCCACTTTACTCGGTTTAGACGATGATGATACTCTAATCATTTCCATAAAAAATCCTCCTTAATCCATATATATGAATAAGAAGGATAAAATATGATTAAATTGTATGATAAGGATCAATTAAAATTCTTTCAATACTTTGACATTCATTATTTTCAAAACGTAATAATGTTGCACAAAGTTGGCCTTCTCCTTCAGCTGGAATAAACTGTGTCATTAAGCCATCTTTCATACGCTTAATAATACCTTCTTTTTCACAACCAATAACACTCTCATAAGGACCAGTCATTCCCACATCACTTTGATATGCAGTTTTATTCTTTAAGATTTTTTCATCTGCAGTCATAATATGTGTATGTGTTCCTAATACTGCCGATACTTTTCCATCTAAATAATATCCCATAGCCATCTTTTCACTAGTTGCCTCGGCATGAAAATCAACAATATGAATATCACTATCATCTGTTTTTAAAACCTCATCAATAGCTTCAAAAGGATTTTGTGCCTTCCCATCCATAAAAGTTAATCCAAGCAAACTTGTCACACGTACCTTTACTCCATTCACTTGAATCTGACGACTTCCAACCCCTGGTAATGCCTTTGGTTGATTATAAGGTACAATTAAACGATCTGCTTCATCAATATACTCAAATAACTCTTTTTTAGAAAACGTATGATTCCCCATTGTCATTAATGAAATACCTTGAAACAATAATTCATCATAATGCTTTTTAATTAATCCCTTACCATGAGTGACATTTTCAGCATTAGCAATAACCATATCCACTTCATATTTTCGTTTAATTTGTGGAAGATATCTATCAATCATCTCTCTACCAAGCGAAGAAAAAACATCTCCAATAAATAATATATTCATAAATCCTCCTTAAAAAAAGATAGGTTCCCCTATCTTTTATTTCGCAATTTCATTTGCACGAACTTCACGAATCACAGTCACCTTAATATGACCTGGATAAGTTAATTCACTTTCAATCTTATCTTTGATTTCTCTCGCTAATTTATGACTAGCTAAATCATCAACTTTATCAGGTTTTACAACAACACGAATTTCTCTACCAGCTTGAATTGCAAACACCTTATCAACACCATCAAAACTCTTAGAAATTTCTTCAAGTTTTTCAAGTCTTTGAATATAGTTTTCAATTGTTTCACTTCTACTTCCTGGTCTTGCAGCCGATAAAGTATCAGCAGCAGCCACCAAAATAGAAATAACACTAGTTGCTGGAACATCACCATGATGAGATTCAATAGCATTCAATACAGTTGCATTTTCACCATATTTCTTAGCAAATTTCGCACCTAATTCAACATGGCTTCCATCCATTTCATGATCAACAGCTTTTCCTAAGTCATGTAACAATCCAGCTCTTCTAGCCAATTGTTGATTCAACCCTAGTTCAGCAGCCATCATACCAGCAAAATGAGCAACTTCAACTGAATGTTGTAATGCATTTTGTCCATAACTTGTACGATATTTCATCTTACCAAGCATCATAACAATTTCTTTACTAACACGAGATAAACCAAGTTCAAAGATAGCATCTTCACCTGTCTTTAAAATCACTTCATCTAATTCATCTTTTGTCTTTTGGACAACTTCTTCAATACGTCCTGGTTGAATTCTTCCATCACGAATTAAAGTTTCTAACGATAAACGAGCAATCTCTCTACGTACTGGATCAAAACAAGAAATAGTAATCGCTTCAGGAGTATCATCAATAATCAATTCAACTCCCGTAGCATTTTCAATAGCTTTAATATTTCTTCCTTCTCTGCCAATAATACGACCTTTCATTTCTTCACTAGGTAACGCAACAACATTAACTGTTCTTTCAATTGTTTCCTCTTGTGAATAACGATTAATTGCATTTGCAATAATATCTTTTGCATAAAGTGAAGCTTTTGATTTTGCTTCATCCTCTTGTTCTTTTATAAAAGCAGTGACTTCAGTTGCCATCTTTTGTTCAACTTGCTTAAATAATTCTTCTTTTGCTTCATTGGCACTCATTGCTGCAATTTTCTCTAATTCAACAATTTTCGCGTCAATTTGTTCTTTTAATTGGGCCTCTAATTTGCCTAGTTCTTCACTTTTTTTATCTATTTGCTTAGCTTTATCATCCAAAACATCTTCTTTACCTTGTAAAGCAATATCTCTACGATCAATGTTTTGTTCTCTTTGCAATAGTTTATTTTCAAATTTAGTAACTTCTAAGCGTTGTTCTTTGACTTCTCTTTCAGCCTCTAACTTAAATTCATAAGCTTGAGTCTTTGCATCAAGAATCGCTTCTTTTACTATATTATCAGCTTTGGCAGTTGCCTCATCAATGATCTTACTTGCATCTACATTTGCTTTAGAAACCTTTACCTTTGTAAACGCATAATATAATCCAAATCCAACGATAACTGCTAGAACATAGGTCATAATTCCAAGAGGGTTTGTTATATCTGGCATAATATTCCTCCATTTTCCTATGATAAATTTCATTAAGTGTGTTACACACACAAATTCATTATACCTCATTTGCACATATTTGACAATAAAATATCAAAATAATGATAATGCTTACAAAATAAAA
>JAVWHX010000044.1:0-18664 GCA_036639875.1 Coprobacillus sp. | reverse complement strand
AATAAAGTAAAGTCTTCATCATAACGATGGAAACTATCAATCCCATCTTTAAAATCAGAATGTTCTGGTTTTGGGAATAAATCACATACTGCAGGGGATTTACCACATTCACTATAAGCACCTTCGCTTTGATGAGCAGTAACAGCACCACCCCATAAAAATTCTTTTGGAAATTTCATTATTAATCCTCCTTGTTATATAACCTATTGTATAAAAAAAGCCTCTTCATGAAAAGAGGAGATAAGTCGAAAGATTAGGGATTTCATAAAATATGGATTTCTTAATTATACAATGAAACTTTGTTTCATATAAGAAAATAAAAAAAGCATCCAATTGGATGCAGTCTTTATAATTAAGCGCTTTTTCTAAGACTTCTTAAGGCTCTCGCTGAAATTTTTACTTTTTTTGGTTTACCATTGACTAAAATAGTAGCTTTTTGTAAATTAACATTCCATTTTCTTCTTGTTGCGTTTAAAGCGTGAGAACGAGTATTACCAGACATTGGTCCTTTTCCACTTACTTCACATTTTCTAGCCATTTTCTTCACCATCCTTTACAACTATGTTTCACATACCTTGATATAATAACACCAATATCTAGAAAATGCAAACATTATTTTATTTTTTTTAAAATAGAAAAAATCTGTATATAACAGTCTTTTATATTATAATTCTTCATATACTATATATGAAAAATGTGTCAAAAACAATATTTTTTTGTATTTTCATTTATTTATTTTTTTTACTCGTGTATAATGTGTATGCATTATGTCTGAAATGTTTGTCAATAATTTGAAAATAGGATATAATATATTTAAATGTACAAATGTTTAAAAATCAGATCGGAGGAATAAATATGATCAAGAAAACTACAGATTTAGGAGATATTAATCTTTCATTGGATGTTGTTGCGAGTATTACTGGTGGTGCAGCAACTGAATGTTATGGCGTTGTCGGTATGGCAAGTCAAAATATTATGAAAGATGGGTTCTATGATTTATTGGGTAAAGACAATTATTCTAAAGGAATTCTTGTTGAAGATGGAAAGACAGGGATTGTTCTCAACGTATATATTATTGTTGGTTATGGTGTGAAGATTTCAGAAATTGTTTATGAAGTGCAAAAGAAAGTAAAGTATGTTTTAGAAACAACTTTAGATATTGATATAGAAGCTGTAAATGTATTTGTTCAAAGCATTAGAGTTTTAGATTAATGGAGGTAAATCATGAAGATTATTGATGGTAGTCTATTTAAAGAGATGGTTGTTACGGGAGCAATTGTGCTTCATAATAATCACCCAGAAATTGATGCGTTAAATGTTTTTCCTGTGCCTGATGGTGATACAGGAACAAATATGTCTTTAACATTTAGTGCTGGAGCAAGTGAAATTGAAAATTTTGAATCTAACGATATTTATGAAGTTTCTAAGAAATTATCTAAAGGTTTATTGATGGGGGCAAGAGGAAACTCTGGTGTTATCCTTTCACAGATTTTTAGAGGTATTTCTATGGCTTTTGAAGGTAAAGACAAAGTAGATGCTGTTGAATTTGCTGAAGCTTTACAAAATGGTGCTAAGGTTGCATATAAAGCTGTTATGAGACCTGTTGAAGGTACTATTTTAACTGTTATTAGAGAAGCGGGAAATGCAGTTGTTGAATATGCAACTGATGACATGGAAATTGAAGATGCTTTTTCATACTTTGTTAAAGAAGCAGAACTTTCATTAGAAAGAACTCCGGATCTTTTACCTGTGTTAAAAGAAGTTGGTGTTGTTGATAGTGGTGGAGCTGGATTACTTTTGGTATTTACTGGTTTTATGGCTGCTTTAGCAGGCGAAGAAATCATAAGAGTTGATATTAAAGGTAGTGAAACAGCTATGGATACTTTGGCAGATATCGAAGCTACTGGTGAAGATGCTTATGGATACTGTACTGAATTTATTCTAAGACTTGATGAAGCAAAAATGAATGCTTTTAAAGAAGAAAGCTTAAAGAATGAATTAGAAAGAATTCCAGGAAATAGTATCGTTGTTGTGCAAGATGAAGATATTGTGAAAGTTCATGTACACACTTTAAAACCAGGAACTGCTTTAAATGCTGCTCAAAGATATGGAGAGTTTGTAAAACTAAAAATCGAAAATATGCAAGAACAACATAATTCAATTACTGAAGCGAGTGCAACAGCAGCTGTCCCTACAACTCCTGTTAACACAAAACGTGAAGTAAAAGAAGTTTCAATTGTAAGTGTTGCTGCTGGAGATGGAATTAGAGATATGTTCTTAGAGTTACATTGTGATCATGTTGTTAGTGGTGGACAAACAATGAATCCCTCTACTGAGGATATTGTTGAAGCCATACGTAATGTCAATGCAAAACATGTTATTATCTTACCTAATAACTCTAATATCGTTATGACTGCGCAACAAGCTGCAATTATTTTAGAAGATGAAATAGATGTTGTTGTGATTCCTTCTAAAACAATTCCTCAAGGATTATCTGCTTGTATTATGTACAATCCAGAATTACCTTTAGAAGATAACGTAGAAGAGATGAAAGCAGCTATTGCAAATGTGAAAACAGGACAAGTCACTTTTGCAATTAAAGATACGAATATTGAAGGTGTTGATATCAAGGCTAATCAATATATGGCATTATGTGAAAAAGATATTACTGCCTGTGTTCCCAATAAGCTAGATGCTTTAAAAGAAACATTAAGTGGGTTAGTAGATGATGATTCTGAAATTATTACTTTAATTTATGGTGAAGATGTTACTGCTGAAGAAGTTGAAGAAATTGAAGAATATATTGCTGAAAATTATGATGCTGAACTAGAATGCGTAGATGGAAAGCAACCTGTTTATTCATTTATTGTTGGTGTAGAATAATATAAAGAGCCTTTAGAGGCTCTTATTCTTTATAGAAGGAAGTGATGAAATGAAGAAGTTTATTTCTAAAGAAGAATTAAAGACTATGAAGCCATGGTTGATTCTTGCAGTTTTTTCAATATCATTTTATTTAATTGCTAGTCATTTATTAGCTGTTAAGGATTTTGTGATTTTTATTATTAATCTTTTACAACCATTGATTATTGCTATTGCATTTGCGTACATATTAAATATTCCAATGATGTTTATTGAAAGAAATATAAAAAAGATATCTCGTAAAGGTGGTTTTATCTATAAAAGTTCTAGAGGAATATCAGTTGCTTTAACAATTATCTTAACCTTGGTTGCTGTGTTATTGATAGGAAGTATTTTACTACCTAAAATTCTTGAAAGTTTAGCACAGTTATTATCTAATATGGGAATATTGTTAAAGAATATTGCGACAAATATAGATGAAGTTTTAATCTTCTTTAATATTGATTATCAGTTAAAAGATATGGCTCAAGTCAATAATATTATTAATATGCCTTGGCAAGATATCTTTAAAAATGTTATCAATGTTTTAGCGAGCAGTGCAAATGGAATATTAAGTAATGCGATGAGTTTTACAACAGTATTCTTTAAATGGTTTATGGCATTTATGTTCTCTTTGTATATGTTAAATGGTAAGGAAACATTATTGAGACAACTTAGAAAGGTTTGTATCGTCTTCTTTAAGCAAACAAGAGCAACGCAATTATTTGATTATGGAAAACATGCTAATATAATTTTTAAGAGCTTTATTACTGGTCAATTAACAGAAGCTTGTATTATTGCAACGATTTATTATATTGGAATGATTATCTTTGGATTCCCTTATCCAGAATTAATTGCAATGATTATTGCTGTCTTTAGTTTGGTTCCTGTATTTGGACCAATATGTGCAATGATGATAGGTATTTTCTTAGTTATGTCAAGTGATTTTATAATGGCAATATGGTTCTTAGTATTCTTCCAAGTCTTATCACAAATCGAAGATAATTTAATCTATCCTAGAGTTGTTGGTAAGTCCGTTGGATTACCAGGTCTATGGGTTATGTTATCAATCTTTATATTAGGAGATTTATTTGGGTTGGTAGGAATGTTAGTGGCAGTTCCTGTAACAGCCTTTGCTTATACATTGTTTAGTCGTTGGATTCATAAGTCTTTAAAAGATGATTGTATTCAAATTGATGATGATGGATATGTCATTGAAAAGCAAGATAACTAAATTTGTTTTGAAATATAAATTATTGACAAAGTGATATGGCTTTGTCTTTTTTTATATAAAAACTGTTGAAAGTAAGACCTTCAACAGTTGTGGTTAAATATTTTAATGTAAGAAATTATAGCTCATAACAATAAGTGTAATATGTAATGGATAAAATACATAGAAGAACCATTTAATAGGTTTACCTTTTTTGCCATTGTATCTTTTTAAAATCAAGATACTAAGCAGAGAACAAGAAGTATGTAAAACTGCTTCAAGGATAACAAACATATCAAAACCATAGTTTATAATACCTAAAGTTAAAAAGAAAATGTCATATAAGAAAACACTAAATATGATAACTGGTAAATACCAATATTTGCTATCTTTAAATATAAACCATAAAAAGATAAGTATAACTCCTATCCCTGCATAATCAGTATCAAGAACTTGAGCAAGAACTGCACAAATGATAACTGGTGAATAAGGAATCCAAGAGCTTGCTTTTTTTTCCTTTAAACGACGATATCCTTCAATTGAAATCGCTCCTAATGCAAGTGTGAAGAATACATTACCTGCTGATAAAGAGAAAGTATATGGAGTTTCATTTAATATACTCATAAAATATTGGAATGGAACTTCTGATATAACTGCAAGCAATAATAAACGATAAATATATTTTTTTATATTATGTGTATGTTCACAACCTTGAGCAATCATATATGTGAATAAAGGAAAAGCAATTCTTCCTAAAGATAGAATAACCATAAAAATAATATAGTTTGTAAAAGTGAAGATTTGATTATTTTGCATCCATGTCATTATGTCATTAGAAAACGCCTTCAAAACATGATCTAGCATCATAAAACCAATTGCAATTATTTTCAAATGATATGAAGTTAATTTCTTCATATTAAATCAAACTCCTTTAATGCTTTCGCAATTCCATCATTCTCAACTGTATCAGTAATATAATCAGAAATAGCTTTGACTTCTTCATTAGCATTTCCCATCGCAACAGATGTAGCAACATGCTTTAACATAGGAATATCATTACCACCATCACCAAAAGCCATTGTTTCTTTTAAATCAATTTGATAATGTTCTAAGAACTTATCAATACCATTTTGTTTTGTTCCACCAATAGGAGAAATATCACAGAATAATGGATGCCATCTAGCTGAAATAGAATGAGGCATAAGTTTTAACAATGTATCTTCTTCGTCTTGACTTATAAAACACATACATTGATATATCTTTTGATAAGGAATTTGACTACAATCACCAGCAGGGTGATCATCATTTAAAGTAATGCTGTGGACTTCATCAACACGTTCATCACGATAGTTAAATATTTTATCATCTTCTAATGTGAATCCGCATGGAGCAGGATGCTTTTCTAAATAATTTAACAATGCATGTAAATCCTCTTTTTGAAGTGTGTTTTCATAGATTAAACCTTCATTACAATAACAATATTGTCCATTAAGAGTAATGTAACCATCAAAAGGAAAATCTTTTAAAACATGTAAACCATCTTTTCCTCTACCAGTAGCTATAAAGAGTTTTATGCCTTTTTCTTTTAATTGATATAATGCATCAAAAGTCGATTGTGGAATTTCATGAGTATCAAAACTTACTAATGTTCCATCAATATCAAAAAATATTGCTTTTATCATAACTGTTCCTCCATTTTTAACTTATTATAACATTATCATTCTTAATATAAAAAAGTATTTTCATATTTTGATTATAATGAGTTGTCTATTCTATTTGTGCTATAATACTTCTTTGAAAGAAGGGGTATTGATGGGTGAAGTATTAGTTAAGTCTTTAACGTTTATATTGATTATATGTATTGGTTTTGTTTTAAAAAGATTAAGAGTATTAAAGAAAGAAGATGCTAATACTCTTGCAACTATAATTATGAATATCACATTGCCTTGCGCTTTGTTAACCAGTGCAAATGGCATTGAATTAAATGTTTTGATTATTATCTTAATTGTTGTAGGAATATTATCTAATGTTGTGATGATAGCAATTGGTTATTTTTCTTCTCGTAAAGAATCAAATCAAATCAAAGCAGCTTTTATGATTAATACATCAGGTTATAATATTGGGAATTTTGTTTTACCTTTTATTCAAGGTTTTTTTCCTAGTGTAGGCATTGTTTATCTTTGTTCTTTTGATATTGGTAATGCTTTAATGGGATTGGGGATTACGTATGCTGTTTCAGCACATGTTGCGACAGGTGAAAGCGACTTTAAGATATCTGAATTTATTAAAAAGTTATTCTCATCAATTCCGTTTGATGTTTATATTCTTATCTTTATTTTAGCTATCTTTAAATTAAAAATACCTGCACCTATTTTATCGATTGCAACAACAATTGGTGCTGGAAATAGTTTCCTAGCTATGTTGATGATTGGGTT
Source organism: Coprobacillus sp. (assembly GCA_036639875.1). Classification (GTDB taxonomy): domain Bacteria; phylum Bacillota_I; class Bacilli_A; order Erysipelotrichales; family Coprobacillaceae; genus JAVWHX01. The sequence goes on along the minus strand of JAVWHX010000044.1, from coordinate 12,121 downwards.
ATTGCTTGAAATTAAAATATCACATCGAGAAGTTAAATATGTTCTCAAAGTTATTTGCTTAAGAACAATCGGGACTCTTGTTATATCATTAATAACTTATTTCTTGTTACCAATACCATTGCTTGCTAAACAAATTTTAATAATGTCATATTGTGCACCTTTATCAACAGTTTCAGCAGTTTTCTCTAGAAAAATCGGATATGAAGGAGATATGCCTGCCGTTGCAAATTCATTAAGTATTATTTTAGGTGTTGTCTATATGATAATTTTATTAATTCTCTTTATTTAAGATACTGCGGTATCTTTTTTTTATAATTTGTTATAAAATAGAGGACAGGTGGTGATAACATGACGAGTTTAGAAGTTTTAAAACTAACTGAAAAACGACAACAAATATTATATTTAATGAATATTTTATCTCTTGAAGATTTGATATCTCATTATCCATATCGTTATGATATCATTGAAGAACTCTATCCAACATTAGAAGATGATCGAATTGTTATAGAAGCAATATTAATATCTGCTCCTAAAATATTCTTTCGAGGTAAAATGTCAAGAATGAGTTTTGATATTGAAGATAAACATCAACAAGTTTATCAAGTCACTATCTTCAATCGTCATTTTTTAAGACAGTATTTAAAATTATCTCAAACGATTACAATTGTTGGTAAATGTCAGAATTATAAAATCACTGCCAGTGATATAAAAATAAAACCATTAAATGAAGTGAAAGGTATTCATCCTGTTTATTCTATTAAAGAAGGATTAACTCAAAAATCATTTCAACAATATATCTATAAAGCTTTGAATTATTTAGGACAAGATATTGAATCATATGTTCCAGAAGAATATATCATCAAACATCAACTTATTCATAAGCATGTTGCATTAATGAATATTCATTTTCCTCATACCCAAAATGATATCAAACAAAGTTTGAGATATCTTAAGTATGAAGAGTTTTTAAAGTTCCAATTAACAATGCAATTTATAAAGAAACAAAGAGATCAAGAAATAGGAATATCTAAATCATTTGATATTGATCGTTTTCAATCTTTTGTTTTATCGTTACCTTATCAATTGACAATTGATCAACAAAAAGCAGTTAAAGAGATTGTTGAAGATTTAAAAGATTCAAAGATGATGTATCGTTTTTTACAAGGTGATGTAGGAAGCGGTAAAACAGTAGTCAGTGCGATTGCTTTATATGCAAACTACTTAGCTGATTATCAAGGAGCGTTAATGGCACCAACTGAAATACTTGCTAGACAACATTATCAAACATTAGTGAGTTTCTTTAAAGATACTAATGTTGTTATTGGATTATTAACTGGTTCTTTAAGTGTAAAAGAAAAAGAAGTTTTATATGATGATCTTAGAAGTGGAATAGTGGATATTGTGGTTGGAACGCATGCTTTATTTCAAAAGAAGGTAGAATATGCTAATCTTGGTTTTGTGATTACTGATGAACAACATCGTTTTGGTGTTGAACAAAGAAAAGCGTTAAAGAATAAAGGGAATCAAGTAGATTTCTTAATTATGAGCGCAACACCTATTCCTAGAACTTTGGCTATTTCAATGTATGGTGATATGGATATATCAACTATCAAGACGATGCCTGTAGGAAGAATTCCAATCATTACAAAATATATTAAATCAACTTCAATGAAGCCCATTTTAACTGATTTGAAGGATTATTTGGCAAGTGGTGGTCAATGTTATGTGATATGTCCGCTTGTTGAAGATAGCGATTCTATAGAAGCAAAGAGTGCCTCTCAAATTGCAAGTGCAATGCAAAAATATTTTAAAGATGAATATCAAATTGGACTGCTTCATGGACAAATGAAGGATGAAGATAAAGATGAAATCATGAATCAGTTTAAAAATAATGATATTCAAATTTTGGTATCAACAACTGTAGTGGAAGTTGGTGTTGATGTTAAGAATGCAAATATGATGGTTATTTATAATGCTGAAAGATTTGGGATGAGTCAACTTCATCAATTAAGAGGAAGAGTAGGACGTGGACATGAACAAGCTTATTGCTATTTAATGAGTTCTTTGACTTCAAAAGAAGCTGTTGAAAGATTGAAATATTTAGAAAGTGAAACGGATGGTTTTGAAATTTCAATGTTTGATTTAAAGATGCGTGGCCCAGGCGAAGTTTTAGGTAGTCGACAAAGTGGTTTACCTACTTTCTTAGTTGCTGATGTTTTAAAAGATTTTAATATTTTATCAATCGCAAGAGATGATGCATTAAAGATTCTTGATGATTATTATCAAAATCATGCCTATCTTTTCCTTATAGATAAGATTCAAGAGAAATTAAAAGAGAATAATGAATATGTCGATTAAATGTGATATACTAGACAATGAGGTGAAGGAAATGTATAAATTATCAATAGATGCAATGAGTGGGGATTTAGGGAGTTCAATAGTTGTTGATGCTTGTGAGAACTTTATAAAGACACATAAGGATATAGAATTATATGTGACTGGTAAGAAGGAAGAATTAACAAAATTAGAAAGTTATGATTGTGTTCATATTGTAGATGCTAGAGATATTGTTGGTATGGAAGATGGTATTATGAGTGTTAGAAGAAAGAAAGAGTCAAGCATGGTGAAAGCTGTTATGATGGCTAATAATGGTGAAGTTGATGGTGTTGTTTCTTGTGGCTCTACAGGTGCGTTTTATACCAGTGCAATGTTATTTTTAAAACGTATTGAAGGTGTTGAAAAATCTTGTTTAATGGTGATGCTTCCAACCTATAATAAAAAAGGAGCAGCAATGTTAGATGTTGGTGCAAATGCTGAAAATACTGCTGAACAATTAAGAGATTTCGCAATCATGGGAAATATCTACGCAAAGAATATTAGAGGGATCGCTCAACCAAAAATAGCTTTATTAAATATTGGTACTGAATCTAAAAAAGGTGATGAAGTTCATCAAGAAACATATAAGCTTTTAGATGAAGATAAAAACCTTGATTTTAAAGGTAATATTGAAGGTAGAGATATTTTACTTGGAGATATTGATGTTGTTGTTACTGATGGGTTTAGTGGCAATATAGCGTTAAAGACAATTGAAGGAACTGCTTCTCTTGTTATGCAAATGATTAAAGAAGGAATGATGTCTTCTTTTAGTGGTAAGATGGGTGCCTTGCTTTCTAAGTCTAATCTTTATGCTTTAAAAGAACAGTTTGATTATAAATCTGTTGGTGGTGCTTTAATGGTTGGTTTTGAAAAAGCAGTTGTTAAGGCTCATGGTGCAAGTGATGCTAAAGCATTTTGCAGTGCAATAGATCTTGCTTATCAAATGGTTAAACAAGATGTTGTTTCTCAAATGAAAGAAGGGTTGAAAACCAAGTGAAAATACTAGATTTTTTACAAAAAGAAAATATTCCTTTTCATAATATTGGATTATATAAAGAAGCATTTACACATGCATCTTATGCAAATGAAATGCATCATGATCAAAAAGATTATGAAAGATTAGAATTTATGGGAGATGCTGTTTTACAGTTATATGTTTCTGAATTTATATTTAAATTATTTCCTGATGTTCCTGAAGGAACCTTAACAACTTTACGTAGTAAGTTGGTAAGAGAGGAATCACTCGCAAGATTCTCAAGACAATTAGGCTTAGGTCAATTGATTTATCTTGGTGTTGGTGAAGAAAAAAGTGGTGGACGTGATAGAGAAAGTGTTTTGGCTAATATTTTCGAGTCTTTTATTGGAGCACTCTATTTAGATTGTGGAAAAGAAGAAGTTATTAAAATATTAGAACAAACAATTTATTTACATGTTGATGATTTAAATTATGATGATATTACTGATTATAAAACAACATTACAAGAATTAATTCAAGCTGATCAAAGAAAGACAGTTACATATGAATTACTTGAATCTACTGGACCATCTAATGCTCCACAGTTTACAATTGCTGTTATGATGGATGAAATGCGTTTAGGAATTGGTAAAGGTACAAGTAAGAAAAGGGCAGAGCAACAAGCTGCTAAAGATGCTTTAAACAAACTCGCAACAGGTGATTAATCATAATCATCTGTTTTTTTGCCTATACATATTTGTCATTTTTGCATACATTAACCTAGGAGGGATAAAATGTATAATCCATATATGTATGAAAATGAAAGAGTAACTTATCCAAAAGTAGGAGAAATCATTGTTTATACTGTTAATAAAGGTGATAATGTTTATCGGATTGCAAAAACTTTTCAAAGTGAAGTGTCTTGGATTCAAGTTATGAATAACTTAGATAAAGATTTTATGATTCATCCTGATCAACAACTCTTAATACCAGTCTTATATCAACAACAAGTTCAACCACAACCATATCAAAGACAAAATTATGATTTATACTTTTAACCTCTTTTAGAGGTTTTTTTGAATAAAATTTTAAGTCTGACAAAGACTATTAATAGGAGGTTAAAAAATGAAGAAGATTGGATTACTTATTTTGGCATTACTATTAACTGGATGTACATCTACAAGTGAAGAAACAAAGAAAACAACATATAAAGATGGAACTTATACAACTAAGGCTAATGGTTATGGTGGAGAATTTTCAGTAGAGACAACAATTAGTGCTGATAAGATTACTGATGTAGTTGTGAAGGAACATAATGAAACTCCTTCTATTGGTGGAGTTGCTTTGGAACAACTTATTGGTAATATGAAGTCAAAGAACACTTACGATGTTGATGTGATTTCAGGGGCTACAAAAACTTCACAGGGATTAAAAGATGCTGTTAAAGAAGCTTTGGATAATGCTAAAAATAATAAATAAGCAAAAAGGAGATTATTTGATAATTTCCTTTTTGTTTATATGTTTGAAACAGCTTAAAACAGAAATCATTTTATGATAAAAGACAATAATACTTTATTTTTTTGGATTTTTAGTATATTATTAATAAAATGAATAGGGGGCTTAAAAGTGGCAAATGTTAGTAGTGAAAGAAATATTACTTTTGTAATGGATTTTTATGAACTTACAATGTCTTATAATTATTTTAAGTTAGGTAAAACAGAAGATGTTGTTTACTTCGATATGTTCTTTAGAAAGAATCCAGATAATGGTGGATTTGTTATTTTTGCAGGACTTCAACAATTGATTGAAGCGATTAATGATATGCGTTTTACAGATGGGGATATTGAGTATTTAAGAGGATTGAATAAGTTTGATGAAGAATTTTTTGAATATTTAAAGAACTTTAAATTTACTGGGACAATTTATTCTGTTAAAGAGGGAACACCAGTTTTTCCATATGAACCATTGATTACAGTCAAAGCAAAACTTATTGAAGCACAATTGATAGAAACGTTTTTGTTGGTGACTGTGAATCATCAGTCGTTAATTGCAACAAAGGCTCATCGTGTGTGTCAAGAAGCAAAAGGTAGAGCTGTGATGGAATTTGGGGCAAGACGTGCGCAAGGTTATGATGGTGCACATTATGGGGCGAGAGCTGCATATATAGGTGGTGCTGATGGAACTGCGACAATTTCTGCTGGTAAGGAATTTAACATACCAGTATTAGGAACTATGGCTCATTCTTTTGTACAATCATTTGATAGTGAATATGAAGCGTTCAAAGCTTATGCTGATATTTATCCTGATTCATGTGTATTACTTGTTGATACATATGATACATTAAAGAGTGGCGTTCCTAATGCAATTAAGGTTGCTGAGGAAGTTTTGTTGCCAATGGGGAAAAGGTTAAGTGGAATTCGTTTAGATAGTGGAGATATTGCTTATTTAACAAAAAAAGCAAGAATGATGTTAGATGTTGCAGGTTTACATGATTGTAAGATTACTGTCTCTAATTCATTGGATGAATATTTAATTCGTTCAGTTTTAGAACAAGGAGCTCAAATCGATTCTTTTGGAGTAGGAGAAAATCTCATTGTTTCTAAGTCTTCACCAGTCTTTGGTGGTGTTTATAAATTGGCTGCTGTACAACAGGGTAATCAAATCATTCCAAAGATTAAGATATCTGAGAATACCGATAAGATTACAAATCCTGGTTATAAGAAAGTTTATCGTTTGATTGAAAAAGATACTCAAAAAGCAATTGCTGATATCATTGCTTTCCACGATGAAGTTTTAGATGAACATCAAAATTTAACAATTTATCATCAATCAAATATTTGGAAAAATAAAACTCTGTATGCTGATACATATGAAATTATTCCATTACAGACATTAGTTTTTGATAATGGACAATGTGTTTATCCGGAATATACATTAAAAGAAATACGAGAATATTCAATTCAACAAAAAGAATTATTGTGGGATGAAATATTCCGTCTTGAATATCCACATAGTTATTATGTTGATTTAACGAAAAAATTATTAGATTTTAAATTAAAAATGTTAGAAGAAGGAAGAGGATAATTATCATCTTCTTTCTTATTAAGGGAGATTACAATGAAAATAACAGTTGTTGGATTAGGTGTTATTGGTGGTAGTTATATTCAAGCAATGCATGGCTTAGGGCATGAAGTTTATGGGGTAGATATTGATCAAGAAACGTTATCACAAGCCAAACAAGATGGTTATATCATTGAAGGATATGTTGATGGACATGAAATTATTAGTCAAAGTGATTTGACAATTATTTGTTTATATCCTTCATTGGTTTTAGATTTTATTAGTTCACATACTTTTAAAAAAGGGAGTATTGTGAGTGATGTTGTTGGTATCAAATCTTACTTTTTAGAAAAAGCATTACAGATTATAGATCAAGATGTTGAATATATAAGTGGTCATCCAATGGCTGGAAGAGAAAAGAAGGGTTATGAATACGCGAGTAAAAGTGTTTTTAGTCATGCTAATTATATTGTGATTGACCATCAACAAAACAAAAAAGAATCTATTCAGTTTATGTGTGATTTTGTTTCTCAATTAGGCTTTAAAAGTGTCAAAATCATGAGTCCCTATACACATGATGAAATCATTTCTTTCGTCTCTCAATTACCTCATATTATTGCTGTTGCATTAATGAATAGTGATAATCAAAAATATGATACTGGTAAATATATTGGGGATTCTTTTAGAGACTTAACAAGGATTGCTAATATTAATGGTGATTTATGGAGTGAATTGTTTTTAAATAATAAAGAGTATTTATTAGAGTCAATGGAGTTGTTTGAAAAACAATTTGATTTATTAAAAGAAGCGTTAATTAATGAAAAGACTGATGATTTAAAGGATATGTTTAAAGAATCTTCTCTTAGAAGAGAGAAACTTGAAAAGTAACTTATGTATGATAAGTTACTTTTTTTAATTCAAAAGTTTAATATATTAAACAAAAAGTTTAAAATATATGTTGATTTTTTAGTATTTTTTTGTATAATATTAATGTTTTGTAGTTTTAAACATAAAGTTTCATATAAGTAAACAAGGGGTGATTTGATGAATATCGGAAGTAAGATTAAACGGTTGCGTATTGCAAACCAATTAACGCTAGAAGAATTAGCAAATAGAAGTGAATTAACAAAGGGGTTTTTATCTCAAGTTGAACGTAATTTAACATCACCTTCTATTACAACTTTAGAAGATATATTAGAAGCATTAGGAACAAGTTTACATGGTTTCTTTGATGAAACACAAGATGAACAAATTGTTTTTAAACAAGATGATTATTTTATTAATGAACAGGATGATTATGTCATTTCTTATATTGTTCCAAATGCACAAAAGAATGATATGGAACCAATCTTAATAGAAATTGAAAAAGGTAAATCATCAATGATTATGGAACCTCATGATGGAGAAGAATTTGGTTATGTCATTTGTGGTAAAATCAAACTTCATTATGGACAAAAAGAATTGATTGTTAAAAAAGGGGAAACGTTTTATTTAAGTGGAAATAGAAATCATTATATTGAAAATACAAGTGAAGCAACTGCAAAAGTCATTTGGGTTTCTACACCACCATTATTTTAGGGAGGACATTTATGAAAAAATTAATTGAATTAAATAATCTAACAAAAGAATTTGATGGTCAAGTTGTTTTAAAGGGTATTCATTTGGATATCTATGAAAATGAATTTATGACTTTGCTTGGTCCAAGTGGTTGTGGAAAAACAACAACATTGCGTATTGTTGGTGGTTTTGAAGAAGCTAGTAATGGGGAAGTTTTGTTTGATGGTATTGATATTTCATCAGTTCCACCATACAAAAGACAAGTGAATACAGTTTTTCAAAAGTATGCATTATTTCCACATATGAATGTTTTTGATAATGTTGCTTTTGGTTTAAAGATAAAAAAATTAGATAAAGATATTATTGAACAAAAAGTATTAAAAATCTTACACCTTGTTGGTTTAGATGGTTTTGAAAAAAGAAATATTTCACAATTATCTGGTGGACAACAACAACGTGTTGCTATAGCAAGAGCATTAGTTAATGAACCTAAAGTCTTATTATTAGATGAACCTTTAGGAGCATTAGATTTAAAACTAAGAAAAGCAATGCAAATAGAATTAAAAAACATTCAAAAAGAAGTAGGGATTACTTTTGTTTATGTGACTCATGATCAAGAAGAAGCCTTAACTATGTCTGATACAATTGTTGTTATGAATGATGGTGCTATTCAACAAATAGGAACACCTACAGATATTTATAATGAACCAGAAAATCGATTTGTTGCTCAATTTATTGGTGAATCTAATATTGTTGAAGGAACATTTGTTAAAGATTTCTTAGTAGAGTTTGATGGTCAACAATTTGTATGTGTAGATAAAGGGTTTGATGAAAATCAAGAAGTTGATATTGTTTTAAGACCAGAAGATTTGGATATTGTAGAAGATGGACAAGGGAAGATTGAAGGCGTTGTTTCTTCAATTATCTTTAAAGGTGTTCATTATGAGATTATAGTTGAAGCTAATAATCGTATTTATAAAGTGCATACAACTGATATTAGTGAAGTAGGAAAAAAGGTAAATCTTGATTTTTGGCCTGAAGATATTCATGTCATGGAAAAGATGGGAACCTATTAATGAAACAGTATAAGAAATTAGTAACACCATACTGTTTTTGGTTATTTGCTTTAACAATTATTCCAATGTTGTTGATTGCCTTCTATGCTTTTACTTCTAAAGGAACATCAATCACAACATTTACATTTACCTTAGAAAACTTCTTTAAGTTTTTAGATCCGATCTTTTTATCAGTTTTATTTCGTTCTTTATTATTAGGTGCTATAACAACAGCAATCTGTTTTTTGATTGGTTATCCTGTTGCTTATATGATTTCAAAGTGTAAGTCATCAACCCAAACATTATTAATTTTGTTAATTACTATTCCAACATGGATTAATCTCTTGATGAGAACTTATTCATGGATGAGTTTACTTAGTAACAATGGAATTATTAATAATCTTTTAGAAACTATTGGAATTGGACCTTTCAATATGATATATACAGATTTTGCTGTTATTGTTGGGATGGTTTATAACTTTTTACCATTTATGATATTACCTATTCATACATCACTTACAAATATGGATAAATCATTAACAGAAGCTTCTATGGATTTAGGTGCTTCTCGTATTCAAACATTCTTTAAAGTGACTTTTCGTTTATCATTAGGTGGAGTATTAACTGGGATTACAATGGTTTTCTTACCAGCTATTAGTGCGTTTGTTATTCCAAAGATGTTAGGTGGAGGACAATATTCATTGATTGGTAACTTTATTGAACAACAATTTATTACGATTGGAAACTGGCATTTTGGTAGTGCTGTTTCACTGATATTGGCTATTATTGTTGTAGTGGCAATGGCATATATATATAAAGTTGAAAAGAAAACAAACAATTCTCATGAAGATGAAGAAGGGGGAAGTAGACGTTATGGCAAAAGAAAGAAAGTCCGTTAAAATCGTAACGATTAGTTTATGTTTAGCTTTTCTCTATTTACCTTTATTGATTATGGCTTTCTTTTCTTTTAATGATGCAAAGTCATTATCTAGTTTTAAAGGTTTTTCACTTCGCTGGTATGAATCTTTGTTTGGCAATGCACAGTTGTTAGATGCTGTAGTTGTTTCTATTTCGATAGCTATTCTTGCAACAATTGTTTCAACGATTTTAGGAACAATCACTGCAATTGCTTTAAGTAAGTCAAAGAAAATTGTAAGAACAACAATTCTTCAAATTAATAACTTACCAATTATGAATCCAGAAATTGTTACGGCTATTGCATTAATGATATTCTTTTCATTCTTAAATATTGAAAAAGGATATTTAACAATGTTATTGGCACATATTGCGTTTTGTACGCCTTATGTCATTACTAATGTTTTACCTAAAGTTAAACAATTAGATGTTAATTTAGCAGATGCTGCAATGGATTTGGGAGCAACACCTTTCCAAACTCTAATGAAGGTTATCTTACCACAGATTAAACCTGGTATTTTTGCAGGAGCTTTGCTAGCATTTACAATGTCATTTGATGATTTTGTTATTTCGTATTTTGTTAGTGGGAATGGTGTTGAGAATATATCGATTGTTATTTATAACATGTCAAAAAGAATTAACCCAAGTATTTATGCTTTATCAACAATTGTTGTAGTGGTAATTCTATTTGCTCTATTGATTGGAACATTTGTTCCATATTTGATTTTAAAGAAAAAGGGAGATAAACTAAATGAAAAAATTGGTTAAAGGATTACTTGTTTCTGCGTTATCATTAACTGTGTTAGTAGGGTGTGGATCAAGTTCAGATGCTTCAAAGAAAACATTAAAAGTCTATAATTGGGGTGAATATGTAGATAAGAGTGTTATTAGTAATTTTGAAAAAGAATTTAATTGTGAAGTGATTTATGAAAATTTTGATTCTAATGAAACGATGTATACAAAGTTACAAGGTGGAGATCATTATGATGTTATGGTGCCATCTGAATATATGATTGAAAGAATGATTAAAGAAGATTTATTACAAAAGATTGATTGGTCTTTAATGACAAACAAAGATAGTATTGATAACTTGGTTTTAAATCAACCATTTGATAAAGAAAATGATTATTGGGTACCATACTTCTATGGGAACGTTGGAATTCTTTATGACAAAACAAAAGTTAAAGAAAATGATTTAAATGCAGGTTGGGAAGTTTTAAGAAATCCTCAATTTAAGGGTTCTGTATATATGTATGATTCAGAAAGAGATTCATTTATGGTGGCTTTAAAAGCATTAGGTTTCTCTATGAATACAACAAATGAAGATGAAATTAAAAAAGCTTATAATTGGTTAGTTGAACAAAGAGACTTAGTTGATCCTGTTTATGGAACTGATGATATTATTGATGCTATGAGAAATAGTGAAAAATCAATGGCTGTTATGTATTCTGGTGATGCTGCGGCAGTTATGGCAGATAATGAAAACATGGGATTCTATATGCCTAATGAAGGAACAAATGTTTGGTTTGATGGTTTTGTTGTAAGTAAAGATTGTAAAGAAACAAAACTTGCTATGGAATTTATTAATTATATGGTAAGTGATGATAATGCATTGTTAAATACTTTAGAAGTAGGATATTTAACTTCAAATGTTAATGCTGCTAAAGAAGCAAAGCTAGAAGATTATAAAGACAATAGTGCATATGCAATTCGTAAGGAAAAGAATGATGAAGTTTTTGCTTATCAACCTCAAGAAGTCAGAACTATCTTTAGTGAATATTTCAATAAAGTAAAAAATCATTAAAAAATATAAAATGCTTTCATTGAAAAAATATCGATGAAAGCATTTATTTTCTTACTATACTTAAAATACTCATGATTTTTTATAAAAAAGGTATTGCATTCATACTCGAAATATTATATACTATTTTAGCAACGGAAAATAATGGTTCCATAGCCAAGTTGGTAAGGCTACAGACTGCAACTCTGTCACCGTCGGTTCGAGTCCGGCTGGAACCTCCATGATGTTGCCCAGGTGGCGAAACTGGTAGACGCACAGGACTTAAAATCCTGCGGACCTTAAAATCCGTGCCGGTTCGATTCCGGCCCTGGGCACCATTCTTTAATTTTATATGCGGGTGTAGTTCAATGGTAGAACTCCAGCCTTCCAAGCTGATTACGTGGGTTCGATTCCCATCACCCG
>JAVWHX010000043.1:0-18829 GCA_036639875.1 Coprobacillus sp. | reverse complement strand
ACTGGAGGTTTTATTTCACAACGCTGAAGCTAAAACCTAACCACGCGTAGAACACGTGGTATTAAAACACTTAATAATATAGGTGGTTTCTTATTAAAGGAACCACCTAATACTATTTTCAATCCGTTTACTAATTTTAATCAATAAATTTCTCCTTAGTGTATAAAAACATTAAGGCTTTTTTCGTTGTTTTAATAATAATGAATTATTTGATATAAAAGTTTTTTGATTTTATGCGTGGGGTTGCCTTTAGAGGAGGCAATAACATGAAGAAAAACAAACAAGAATCTATAATGTGTAATGATGATTCTTTACTTAGTAATACAGAACCTTATAACACTGAAGTCATTCAGTTCATGCCTATGCATGTGTCCGTGTGCAGTGCCCTTAGCGATGAAACGCAAGGACACAATGCGAGTGGCAACGAAGTTGCCACGACTTATCTTGATTATATAGAGACAAGTGAAACAAAAAAAAGTATAATTCAAGATTATGATTATAAAATTGTGGAAAGTGGAAACATCATAGAAATATACAAATATTATAGGCAAAATTATAAAGTCATAAAAGATGATAAAACACTTGTTGATAATCAAGAGAATACATTTGTTGTAAAAGGTAAACAAAAAAAAGAAATAAATTCTAGTTATAAAAGAGATAAAAATACCATCTATGAAACAAAAAGAAGATTGAAAAGATTAATAAATTCTAATATTGGTCAATATGAAACAAAAGATAAATTCATAACACTAACATTTAAAGAGTTTTTAACAAGAGATGAAGTTATTAAATCGTTTAAAAACTTTAATAAGAGATTGCGATATAAGTTTAATAATATTAATTATCAATACATAGCTGTTATTGAAAGAGGAAGTCAAGGAACACAGCGATTACATTTACACTGTTTGTTTTTCAATCTTCCCTATATCAATGTGTATGAATTCCAAAGTATATGGGTTTATGGAAACGTCAATATGAAAGCATTGAAAGACTATAAAGATGTTTCTAGTTATATTCTTAAGTACGTTGGTAAAACACTTGAGGACAGTACTTTTATACCTAAAGGAAAGAAATTTTATATAACTTCAATGCATCTAAAAAGACCTCGTCAGTTATTTTTAGAAAACAAAGAGGCAATCGAATATATATCCACCTATCTTCCACAATCAGATATTCTTTACGAAACAGATTTTGAACGCTCTTACGTTGGTAAATTTCATTATATGAAGATCAAACTTCAAAAGAAGGATAATACGATAGAGGAATAGATCCCCTATCCTATTCATATCTTTAATTGGGGTGAATTGTATGAAAAAGTCAAATACTAAAATTATTTGCAAGAATACCTTCAAAAATGAAGACAGAAAACAACGTAAAGAGGAATTTAATAAAAAATGGATTGAATTAATCAATCTACGCGAAAAGAGTAAAGTATTGTAGAAATATAATTTACAAAGCAATTATGAATAGATATAATTAATTTTGTAAGTATATTGCTTTGTTATATTTCTCAAGGTTAATTTATGAAATGTGCATTATATTGTAGATTATCTGAAGAAGATAGAAACAAACAAAAAGAAACTGACGATAGCAATAGTATTCAAAATCAAAAGTCTATGCTTATTCAATATGCAATGGATAATGGTTGGGAGATTTATGGTATTTATAGTGATGATGATTATACGGGTTCAGATAGAAACCGTCCAGAGTTCAACAGATTACTAGTAGATGCCGAAAACAAAAAGTTTGATATTATCATTTGTAAAACACAATCTCGTTTTACAAGAGAATTAGAACTCGTAGAAAAATATATCAATTATTTATTTCCAATATGGGGCATTCGTTTTATTGGTGTTGTTGACAATGCTGACACTGATATTATTGGTAATAAAAAGACAAGACAAATCAATGGTCTTGTCAATGAATGGTACTTAGAGGACTTATCTGATAGTATTAAAAGTGTTTTAGATAATCGTAGAGAGAATGGCTTTCATATTGGAGCATTCGCATTATATGGTTATCAAAAGGACCCTAACCTTAAAGGACATTTGATTATTGATGAAGAAGCAGCAAAAATTGTAAAGGAGGTATTCTCTTTGTTTTCTCAAGGGTATGGGAAAACAAATATTGCAAGAGTATTAAACGAACGAGGTATTCCAAACCCAACGGAATACAAAAGATTAAAAGGTTTAAGATGGCGACCGCCTAAAGGCAAACATGGAACATTATGGGGTTATTATGCTATTGCAGATATGCTTTGTAATGAAATCTATATTGGTAATATGGTACAAGGTAAATATGGGAGTGTTTCATATAAATCAAAAGTAAACAAGCCAAAGCCAAAAGAACAATGGATACGAGTGGAAAATACTCATGAGCCAATTATTGATAGAGATTTATGGAATAGAGTTCAAGAACTCATTAAACAAAAGGCAAAACCATTTGTTATTGGAGAAATCGGTCTGTTTGCAAAGAAAACATATTGTATGTATTGTGGTTATACTTTAAGAAGTAGCAAAAGCCATGGTTATCATTATCTCAAATGTGCAAGAAAACATATTTCTAACGATAGTTGCATTGGAGCATTTATCCCCGTTCGTGAACTAGAAACAATCGTTTTACAAGAATTAAAAAAACTGTGCAATGATATTATGGATATTGAACATATCAATAAAGAAGTCATTATTAATAATGACCTTACTAATACCATTACAAAGTTAAACAAAAGTATTAAAGATTATGAAATCAAAAAGTTTGATTGTATGGAGAACTTAAAATCATTATATACAGATAAAGTTAAAGGTCTTATCAGTGAACAAAATTACATTATGTTTTCTAAAGAATTTGAAAATGACAAAGAAAAATATCAAAGTATTATTGAAGATTATCAAAAACAGATTGAAACATATCAAAGTAAAATGAAATCAATGAAAGATAGAAAAGAAATCATTCAAGAATACGTTAATGTAAATTCTCTTACAAGAGAAATGGTTGATACACTTATAGATAAGATATATATCGGTAAAAGGAATAATGAAACAAAAGAACTTCCAATAGAAATTATTTGGAATTTCTAATCAATTTAAATAGAGGAGTATACAGTATATGCTAAGTATAACAAAAGAAATATATCAAACATTACGAAAAAAAGAATTTAAAAATTGGATAAAAAAAGATGAAAATAAAATTAAAATTGTAGGAACTATATTGATGATATTAGTAATTTTATTTAGTGGATTTGCCATGATTAAACCAACACAAGACCTAATTGAATCATTAATAAATGCCAATAAATATATTCTCATATTTATTGGATTATCAATATTATATGTTTTTGGATGTGCTTATTCTCAATGGAATAATATTTCTCTAAAATCTCGAAAATTAAATCACTTGTTAGAAAATACTAAAAAAACAAATTTAAAATCAGAACTTCTACAATTTGAATACATTTCTATATGCTCATGTATTGCAACAACAATAAGGTATTTATCTAGTATTATTATTGCCCTAATGTTCAATGCAATGTTGGCTTACTCAAACATAGAACTTGAAGATTCTCAACTAATATACTCTTTTATTTATGATTGGATACTCCCTTTTATTATTACAATGCAAATAGCAACAATAGTTAATGGCTTTGTCTTTAAAAAAGTAATGATAATATTAAATTTTGATTGGCTAATAAAAAGAAAAGTCAAATCTTTATATAAATAAAAAAAGTATAATGGTTGTCCTTACATGATTGCACCAGAACAAAAAGCTCGTGCCACATATGAACACCTTATGAATCTAACAAAAGATCCTGATTTACTTGCTCCACTATCATTCTTACGTCAAAGAGAAATTATTCATTACCAAAGATTTAAAGAATTATATGATGAATATGTCGAAAAATACTATCAACCAGACTTAAATAAAAATTGTTAAAAAACAATCCTGAGAAATTTATCTCAGGATTTATTGTGCTTGTTGATAAGCAAAAGCAACTCCAACAATTGCCATTAATGTTCTAAATAAGTCTCCAATTAATAATTGTTTTGATGCACTTACAAACAATTCAAATAATATTGATATGTCAAAAGGCAATCCTAACTGCATTAATGGATAATACATCAAAGTCATATTAACAACAATAAAAGATAAAACAGCTAGTACACCAGCCAAAATCCCCATTTGTTGAGAATTAACACCTGATACTCTTGTTACAATATTTCCAATAACATAACCAGCTACCAAATAAAACAACATCGAAGATATATGAATAAGTGATATAATGACACCTAATACAATCCCTACAACAATTGCTCCAACAATACCTAATACAATAACTTTTACCCATTGATCAGACTTTAAATACAAATCATTATTTCTTCTAAAATAATTCTTTGCTTCTTGTCTTTCTTTATACTCATCATACTTATCCTGAAATCCCATAATATCACTCCTAATATTTTATAATTTAACAATATAATTCTATAACATCTATATGAACTTATTATTTACATAACTGATCTTTTTAAAACAATAATATTAATTCAATAAGTCTTCGTATTTATTCTTCTTTGGTTTTACTTTTATTTTCAAAACAATATATGTCGCTATAAAACCACCAATTAATCCAGAAACATGTCCTGATAAAGAAATTGAAGGTATTGCAATTGAAATAAACAACATCAATAATACATTTGGTAATAATTGTTTAAACACATCAAGAAAAACATCCTTATAAGTCAATGCAAGTGCTCCTAATGCACCAATCAAACCAAAAATAACACCACTTATACCTCCACTTATTGTCATGCTTCCATATCCATTAATTAAGAATAAAAGAAACGGTAAACCTGTTGTAGCTAATGCACTTGCAATTAAAACAATAATATACTTCTTTGTTTTAAGAACTCGTTCAATAAATGACCCAATTCCAAATAAAGAATAACAGTTTACCGCAATATGCAATATACCAAAATGGATAAAATTAGCAGTTATTAATCGATAATATTCATTTTCATACAATACATACAAAGGATTAAAACCGCCAAAAGCAATACCATCATTAGCATTCATTTCTAGTCCATATAACAAACAAGAAACAATATAAACAACAACACATACAGTCATTAAAGCAATTGTGACAGGATATTTCTTATAATTCTTAAGATATTCATTTATCATACTATTCATCTAAAAATTCATAAATAGACATCTGGTCTACTAGAATCTTCTCTTCCTCCTCAACAACTTCATTTTTTTCAATAATTTGATCTAAAGTAAGTAAAGATAAAATATCTTCATAAGTGACTTTTATAGCTCCCATCTCAAGCAAACGAATATTTCCGTTATATGCTTTTTCATAAAGAACTAATTGTTTTGTCCAATGATAATGTAAATTTTGGATAGTTGTAAACCAAATTGCCCCACTATTAATATGTGCAGCCGTTATAAACTGCATTTCACTCAATCCGCAAACATAAATATTTCTATCTAATGCATTTGTTACACTAAAATAAGCAAAAGGATCAACTGCACTTATAAGAACCAACTTACCATCTTTAATATATTTTGAATATGATTTTATTTTATCAAACATATGATCACTTAAAAAAGCAACTGCTTGCCCACCTAATTGTAAATGTGTTTTCAAAGCATAAGCATCAATTCCTTTTACTCCACTAGAAATAAGAACTTTTTTCTCATCATAAACCTTTGTCACCAAATTCTTTGTAAAAGACATAATTTTCTTATCAAGAACTTGTGGTCCAACAATCGAAACCATATTTTCCATAATAGATAAATCACCAACATAATATAAAAACAAAGGTGCTCTTTTCTTTAAGGTTTGAACTAACCTTTCAGGATAATTATCTTCATATTTTGTTGTAATGAAGATACCTTCATTCTCCAAGTTTGCTAAAGCAAACATTAAATTATTTAAAGTTGATGTACGAGCAATCATTTTAAATGCAATATATTCATCAATATCTAATATTTGAGTTAATGTATCTTTATTCATTCCAAATAGCTTAGATGGTGACTTCTTTGAAGTTGCCTTTAATTTTTTCTCAACTATTAACCATTCTTCTTGTGTTAAGGGTGCAGTATTATCTACTAATAAATCTCCACAAAACAATAACACAGCAATACTATCTAAATTCAACTGTATCCTCATTATATCACCTTCACTTTATTTTTTATTATAGCACAGTTCATACAACGAGTCGATAAAAGACAAAAAGATTTATGCAAATAAAAAACATCAAACAAACAATATTGTTGATGTCTTAATAAATTCTATTTATCTTCATCCATCGATAAGCAAAGTCAGTTATAGTTTGCATATCAATCAACCTTGCTACACCTTCCCCTACATTTCCTTTACTTATTAAGTTTTCCTTTTCATAATCTTTTCCAATGACATCAAAATCACTATCATCATGATTAATCTCTATATATGGTTGCCAAATACTTTGACCATTTTTAATAATTCTAGATCCAGTATTAATCAACTTTTTATCATTCAAATAAACTTCTGCTAGATGCATACAAGTACAATTACCATATCCAACTCCTAACAAAAGAACTTTAAATCTTTTTTGATACATTCTCTGTAATGGAGATTCTTCACCAAAACCAGGTGATAATTGGTGATTTTCTATTAGTTCTTCTGCCATTGGTCCATATGCACAAAAAGAAACCTGGGGATGATATGAACGTTTTACTCCTGGATAGTGTCTAAACAAATCAACTATCTTACCCATGTTTCTAGTAGAAGATAAAGTGATATCAAATGGTGGCATATTATCCTTAATACTCTCTATCCACTCTTTAGGTACTGGAGGATGTTGCCAGTTAAGAGGATCAGAATTATCACCACTAAAACATGGCATTACAATTGTCCCATTCACACCAACAGTTTCCATAATTGCTGACAAAACTGTTCGTTCAGCCCCTATTATCCACCCTAGTTTGGATAATGAAGAATGAACCAAAATATTATCACCTGCTTTTAATCCTAAATCCCTTAAATTATCTATTAGCATTTCTTTTGTATATGCTTTTTTACTACTTTTAACTATATCAAACTCGCTCATTTTTTTTCACCTCTTAAAAAAATAAATGTAGTTGACCCACACAAGTGTTCAACTACATTATTTTCAAACATAATACTTTATTCTATATCAAACGTTAACTCAAATTAAAGTTTCATTAATATAACAAATCTTTTTATAGAACTAGAATATTACTTTTCTTCAGTAATCGTATATCCTTGACTTTTTAAAGATTTTACAGTTGTCTCTAAATCAATTTTATATGGATCAGTTACTTTTACAGCGCCATTAGTCATTTTCTTATAACCTTCTGCAGGTAACTTGCTAAAATCAAGAACAATATTTTCTTCAACTGTCATTGTAGAATCAGTTGACGTCAAATTGTATTCAATACCTTTATACTCTTTTGCAATTGCTTCATATCCAGAAGTTTTCATTTGTGCTAAGAAAGCATCATAAATTTCTTTACTTGCAAATTTCATAACTGCATTTTGTTTTTGTTTTTTTACAGTTTCGCCATCATGTATCATTTGAAGTTCAATATTTTGTTCTCCATTTGCATTTTTTGAAGATATTTTTGCAGTTGTTGTTTTATCGCTTGAACCACATCCAACTAATAAAACCATACACAATGCAGATATTGCTATAATTCTTCCTAATTTAAATATTTTATTCATTTTTATTTTCCCTTTTCCCTTTCCCTTTAAAAAAAAGGAAGTGCAATTTACACACTTCCTATTTAATCTTTTATTGACCTAATTTTTCTTTAACTACAGCTTGAGCAGCAGCTAATCTAGCTAATGGTACACGGAATGGAGAACATGAAACATAATCCAATCCTAATCTATGGCAGAATTCAACTGAACTAGCTTCTCCACCATGTTCACCACAGATACCTAATTTGATATCAGGACGAGTTTGTCTACCTTTTTCAACAGCAATTTTCATTAATTGTCCAACACCTTCTTGGTCAACTTTTGCAAATGGATCTGATTCAAAGATTTGTTTCTTGTAATAATCATCTAAGAATTTAGCAGCATCATCACGAGAGAAACCATAAGTCATTTGAGTTAATTCAGCTTCTTCAGCAATTTTGTCTGCAGTTACAGCAGCTCTTGGAATTTCAATCATAGTTCCAACTTTGTATTTCAATTGTACTCCTGCTTCTTCGATAATCTTATCAGCAGTAGTTGTTACAATTTTCTTAACAAATTGTAATTCTTTTGTATCTCCAACTAAAGGAATCATAATTTCTGGTTCAACTTGTAAACCTTCTCTATTTACAGAGATAGCAGCTTCAATAACAGCTCTTGTTTGCATTTCTGCAATTTCAGGATATGTTACAGCAAGACGACATCCTCTGTGTCCCATCATTGGGTTGAATTCTTTTAAAGATTCAACACGTTCCTTTAAAGCATCAAAACTCATTCCTAAACTTTGAGCTAAAGGTCTGATTTCTTCATCAGTATGAGGTAAGAATTCATGTAAAGGTGGATCTAAGAAACGAATAGTCACGCCATAGATTTCCATAGCTTTAAATAATTCTCTAAAGTCACTTCTTTGATAAGGCAAGATTTTTTCTAAAGCTTCTCTTCTTGCTTCTTCAGTTTCAGCAGTAATCATTCTTCTAAAGTTGAAAATTCTTTCTTCTTCAAAGAACATATGTTCAGTTCTACATAAACCAATACCTTCTGCACCAAACTTACGAGCTTGTAATGCATCTCTAGGAGTATCAGCATTTGTTCTAACTTTTAATCTTCTGATTTCATCAGCCCATCCCATAAAGACTTCAAAGTCACCACTAATTTCTGGTTCAACAGTTTTAATTTGTTCACCATAAACATTACCAGTACTTCCATCTAATGACATATAATCACCTTCATGATATTTTTTACCATCTGGTGTAGTTAAGATTTTAGCTTCTTCATCAATTTTTAAAGAACCACATCCACAAACACAGCAAGTTCCCATTCCTCTAGCAACAACTGCAGCATGTGAAGTCATACCACCACGAATTGTTAAAATACCGTGTGCAATATTCATACCTTCAATATCTTCAGGTGAAGTTTCAAGACGAACTAATAAGATATCTTGAACACCATGTTTTTGTGCTTCAATAACATCTTCAGCAGTAAAGTAAATACGTCCAGTTGCAGCACCAGGTGATGCAGCTAATCCATTAGCAACAATATGAGCACAACGTAATGAAACATCATCAAAATTAGGATGTAACAATTGATCTAATTGTTTAGGTTCAACTTTTAATAAAGCTTCTTCCTTAGTAATCATACCTTCTTGAACTAAATCAACAGCAATTTTTAATGCAGCAGCTGCAGTTCTTTTCCCATTACGAGTTTGAAGCATGAATAATTTACCATCTTCAATAGTGAACTCCATATCTTGCATATCTTTATAATGATCTTCAAGAACAGCATTGATTTTTACGAATTCTTCGTAACAATGAGGCATAACATCATTTAAAGTAGCAATTGGTTGAGGAGTACGAATACCAGCAACAACGTCTTCACCTTGTGCATTCATTAAGTATTCACCATAAAGTTTCTTTTCACCAGTAGCTGGGTTTCTTGTAAATGCAACACCAGTACCAGAAGTATCTCCACGGTTACCATAAACCATTTCTTGAACGTTTACAGCAGTTCCCCAGCTAGCAGGAATATCATTTAAACGTCTATAAGTATTTGCACGATCATTGTTCCAAGATCTAAATACAGCTTTAATAGCTTCCATCATTTGGATTTTAGCATCTTGTGGGAAATCTTCACCTGAATGTTTTTTATATTCAGCTTTATAGATATCTACAACTTCCATTAAATCTTCAGCAGTTAATTGAGTATCAAATTCAATACCTTTTTCTTCTTTAACTTTATCAAACATTCTTTCAAATGAGCTTTTAGGGAATCCCATAACAACATCAGCAAACATTTGAATAAAACGACGATAACTATCATAAACAAAACGTGGATTTTGAGTTGCTTCAGAGAATCCTTTTGCAACTTCATCATTTAATCCTAAGTTTAAAACAGTATCCATCATACCAGGCATTGAAGCTCTTGCTCCAGAACGAACTGAAAGAAGTAATGGGTTTTTAAAATCACCAATCTTTTTACCTGTAATTGATTCTAATTCAGCAAGTTTTTGATATACTTGATCTTCTACATCTTTAGAGATCACTTGTCCATCATCATAGTATTTAGTACAGGCTTCAGTAGTCACTGTAAACCCTTGAGGTACTGGCAAACCAATATTAGTCATTTCGGCTAAGTTAGCTCCCTTACCACCAAGTAAGTTCTTCATTTCTTTGTTACCTTCACTAAATAAGTAGACATATTTTTCCATAATTAAATTTCCTCCTTTATTAGTACTTTTTATATTATACACTATGTGAGTGCTTACATTCAACTACAAATTACCTTAAATTGTGAAAAAAGAGACAAAACATTATATCGTTTTGTCTCTCTATTTTAATTTATGTCATTATACCGTGATTTTTTCAGATAAGAAATATTTATTTATCTATCACTAGCAAATTCTAATTGAACTCTTCTTTGATTCAATTTCTTCTTTTGACAATTATTAATTGCTTTTTGACTAACAGAAGACTTGATGTCTACGAATGTAAACTTTCTTTTTAAAGATACATCTCCAATATCAGTTTTCTTAATTTTCCCGTTTTTCACTAAGAAGTCAATAACATCGGCAATACTTGCTTTATCCATTGTTCCACAAGTCATGAAAACACGATCATATTTCTTGTCACTACCACCTTTTTGAACATCTTGATAATCCAAACCAACACGTTGTTTATAACACATTGATAAAAGTGTCGCAATAACATCATCACGAGTTTCTAAAGGAATATCCTTTACAACATCATTAAAGATATTTTTATTTGGTTTTAACATTTCTTCTTGTACATCGAATAATAATTCTGTAATTTTAGTTTGGAAGATATCTTCATTACTAGGTATTGGTAATTTTTCAATACGACTGTTCGTTCTTTTTTCAATTGACATTAAGAAACTTTTTTCTTTACCAGTTACAATTGAATAAGCTTGACCAGTTTTATTTGCTCTACCAGTTCTCCCAATTCTATGTATATATAACTCTTCATCTTGAGGCATTTCATAATTAATAACATGTGATATATTATCAACATCAATTCCTCTAGCCGCAACATCAGTAGCAACTAAATATTGAACTTGAGCAGTTTTAAATCTTTTCAATGTATTTGTACGTTGATTTTGTGATAAATCACCATGCATTGCTTCAACGTTATAATGCTTTTGTTGCATTGATGCAACAACTTCATCTACACTTCTTTTTGTTTTACAGAAAATAATTGTATTTTCCATTTGTCTAGAATCTAAGATTCTACATAAAACTTCAAATTTATTATTTGTTCTTGCTTCAAAATAATATTGTGAAACAGTAGAAGCTGTTCTACTCTTTGATTTAATTTGAATATGTAAATAATCTTCTTGCATATAATTGCTAGCAATTTTCTTAATTGCTGCAGGCATTGTTGCAGAAAATAAAACTGTTTGTTTGCTTGCAGGAGTCGTTTCTAATATATTTTCAATATCTTCAACAAATCCCATATTCAACATTTCATCCGCTTCATCTAAAACCAAATAATCAATTTTATTTAGTTTTAAAACTTTTCTACGCATTAAATCTTGAACACGTCCAGGTGTCCCAACAATAATGTCAGCACCCTTTTTAATATCTCTCATTTGTCTTTCGATATCACTACCACCAAAAACACTAACGATTGATAAATCAGTAAATTTACCAATACGTTTCAATTCCTCATGAATTTGTAATGCTAATTCTCTCGTTGGTGATAAAATAATTGCTTGAACATTTCTATCTTTTGATTTGCTAATCTTTGATAAAAGCACACTACCAAAAGCTAATGTTTTCCCAGTTCCTGTTTGTGCTTGACCAATCATATCCTTACCTTCTAATAAGACAGGTATAGATTTTTCTTGGATTGGCGATGGAGAAACATACCCCATTTTTTCTATTCCTTTTAAAACGTCACTTGATAATCCTAATTCATTAAATGTAATTTGATTCATAATTTCCTTCTTTCTCTTTTCTTGTTCCTATTCATAAAAAATGTATTAAGCTCATTCTCTCTACCATTCCAAGCGCCAATATGAATATGATTATTAAAACAACAAAAGAGATCAAGCTATGTATCAGATAAGCATTTAAGACAAAACAAAACCAGAAGGATCGACTTCTGGTTGTTGAATCAACTATCATGTTACCTTGCGCTATTCTAACACATCTTTTTATTGATTGCAAGCATGTTTTTGAATGTAAGGTCTTACTTGAGCAATAAAATACAACGACCCTGTAATAAAGACGACTCCTTTATGCAAAAAAGCCTCATCTACTGCTTTTTGCCAATTCTTTTCAACTTGAACTGGAAAGTTCTCAGCTAACAATTGAGCATCTTGCGCACGATAGAAATCAAACTCACATACAGTAACATCATCAGTTAACTCCAATAATTTTTGCAACATAGCATGTGTATCTTTATCACGTAATGCACTAAAGATGATTTTGATATTTGTATATTTTTTAGCAGATTGATAAAATGCTTCAATCCCTTCACGATTATGTGCTCCATCAATAATCATCAAAGGTTGATTATTAACAATCTCAAACCTACCCGCCCAAGTTGCTTCTTTTAGTCCTTCTAATAAATTGTGATCATCCAAAGATATATAGCCATTATTTTTTAAATACAATAATATTTCAATCGCCAATGCACTATTTTGACTTTGGTATCTAGCTGACGTATTGAGAGTGATATGATAATCACGATAATCAAAAGTTACACTATTATTATCATCATGAATATGCAAAGTAGGTAGAACTTGCAAGAAAGGACTTTGATGTTTTTGACACAAACTTTCAAAAACTTGTATACATTCCTTTTTTGTTTCACCCGAAATAAAAGGAATCCCATCTTTAATAATACCACCTTTGGTATATGCGATTTTCTCGTATGTATCTCCTAAATACTCTGTATGATCTAATCCAATATTTGTATTTGCTGCAATAATTGGCCAGACTATATTTGTAGCATCCAATTCGCCACCTAGACCAACTTCAAAAACTGCAAAATCTACTTTATTATTTAAGAAATACATAATGGCTATAAAAACTTCTATTTCAAACATTGACAATTCATATTCTAACCACATTGACATATATCTATTCGCATATTGAATGACTTCGAAATCCTTAATGTTCTTATCATTAATCCGCATAACCTCTAAACGTGATATCAAAGTTGGTGATGTAAATGTTGCTACAGTATAGCCTTCTCTTTGTAAAACTGAACGGATATAATTTGTTGTAGAACCTTTCCCATTCGTTCCACCTATATGAATAGTTTTAAGCAAACATTGTGGATTACATAAATCATTCATAAAACGTTTAAAATTATCTAATGCATAAACACGATCTTTTTGCATTGAAATAAATTCATGAACTTGATTGTAATCTTCAAACTTATTCTCATTATAACTATGATAAACCATTGGCACAAAACTCATTCCACTTTTCCATTGTTCCTTGGCTATTGGTACAAAACCATTATGCTGATAAAAAGAAACAGCTTTTGGTGTAGCGTTAACACTCAAATCACCATTCACAAAATTTTTAATACGCTTTAAAAGTTCAGTTCCAATCTTTTGAGATTGATATTGCTTATCAATAAATAAAGTTCTGAGATGCTTAAAATCAACAATTCCAGCTACCCCTACTAATCGTTCATCAAATGCCCCAATAAGAATAAATTTATTCTCTTTCATTTCTAATAAAAAATTCTCTTCACTATTTACTTCAATAAACACCTTAACTGCATCCTCATCATAATAAGGTGCAATATCCTCTAAAAAAGTATTATGAATAAGTATGACTGCATCCTTAACTTCATGTCCCCTTAAAATTCTATACTCCATTTTTATCTCCTTAAAGAAAAAACAGCCTCAGCTGTTTTTCTAAATTTTCTCGAATCGATCAACATCAACAACAAATACTGTTGCTCCACCGACTAATACATCTACCATGATTGGAGTAAAGAATTCTCCCATTTCAGTAGGTGGTACTGTTGGTTCTTTTTCAACTCTTTTTCTAGCATGAGCTTTAATTACTTCTAAAGCAGGATCTACTTTATCATCATTTGTACCAATAAAGAAAGTTGTATTACCTTTCTTTAAAAATCCCCCTGATGTTGCTAGTTTTGTTACAAAGAATCCACCTTCTGTTAAAGCTGCTTGTACTGCCGAGCTGTCGTCATTATTCACAATTGCAATGATAAGTTTCATAATGATACCCCCTTCTTAATACTATTCTAACACTTTTCAAATCAAAATACACTATATTTTGTTCGCTATTTTATTCATCTACAATCATTTCACCATGTTGTTTTGGTAAAAAGCGAGCTTCGTAAACACTTAACAAATAACTATCTGTCATTCCTGATAAATAATCACTGACAATCAATTCCTTTGGTGTTTCTTGATAAGTCTCAATCATCTTTCTAACATGTTTATCAATCCCATGTAATTCATCAATATCATCAACCAAATCCTCATAAAAAGCATTATAAAGTTCTTTAACCATTCTTGTTAATTTCTCATTTTCTTTAACCAAGGTTGGATGATGATGAATATGTGTAGATATAAAATCAAACAATACTGTTAATGCATGATAAACTTCTTCAGAGAACTCTAGATAAGGTTTATGATAACTATGAATAACGATATCACCAATCAAACAATTAATCATCGATTTATTATCAGTTCCTAAAACATCTACAACTTCTTTAGGTAAATCATCTTCTTTGATAATTCCTACTTTGATGGCATCTTCAATATCTTTACCAACATAAGAAACAACATCAGATATACGGACTACACATCCTTCTAAAGTCATTGGAGAAATCTTCTTAGAATAATCCTTTTCATGCCAGCATTTATCATATTCATCCCAAAACTCTGAAATAGATTTTTCATAATGTGGTTTATAAACACGCGATAAGATTTCACCATTATGACATAAGATACCATCTAACACTTGTAAAGAAACATTATAACCAATCCCATTTCTTTCAATAAAGAGTAAATGTCTTACACTATTTGCATTATGTGCAAAATAGCCAAAATCTCTTTGTTCTAAACAAGCATTGATTGCCATTTCACCAACATGACCATATGGTGTATGTCCTAAATCATGTCCAAGTGCTATTGCTTCAATAAGATCTAAATTAAGATTTAAACCTCTTCCGATCTGTCTCGCAATCCTTGATACCCATTGAACATGTAATGAACGTCTAGTAATATGAACATTACTAAAGAATGATAAAGCTTGTGTCTTATCAACATATCTTGAATAACACTTTGAATATAAAACTCTATCAATATCTTTTTCAAATGGCCATCTTATATCAAATTCACTCGCTGGTTTTTGAGTGTTCTTTACTTTAATACAATCCTTGTTTTGAGTTGCATATGGTGATAACCTTTCATCCATTAACTTAGTTTCTATTAATGATGAATGAATAATTTTATCTTCTTTTTTCAAAAAATCACTTCCTTTTTATCTTTTCTTATTTATACTACAACTTTATACATTATACCACTTATACGCTCATTTATGAATCAAATCATAAACTTTGACTTTAGAGCACTGACTATTGTATACTCTTAACGGTGATAAAAATGCAAAAAGAATTAATTAAATGGTATCAAGAAAATAAAAGAGACTTTCCATGGCGTTTAAAAAATGACGCTTATTCAATATGGATTAGTGAAATCATGTTACAACAAACAACAACAGAAGCTGTTATTCCTTATTTCAACAGATTTCTTAATCGTTTTCCTACAATTCAATCATTAGCAAACGCTAAAGAAGAAGATGTATATAAACAATGGGAAGGTTTAGGATATTATCGAAGGGCGAAACATATTCACGAGACAGCTAAAATTATTGTTGATAAATATAATGGGGTTTTCCCTTGTCAGTATGAAGATATAATTTCTCTTAAGGGCATTGGACCTTATACTGCTGGAGCTATTAGTTCAATTGCTTTTCATAACCATATAGCAGCAATCGATGGAAATGTATTAAGAATTATATCAAGACAATATCTTATTAAAGAAAACATTGCAACTCTTAAAACTCAAAAATATATTACAGAGATTGTTAATCAACTTATTCAAGGTTATGATGCTTCATCTTTTAATCAAGGTTTGATGGATTTAGGAGCAACAATTTGTCGTCCTTTACAACCCAAATGTGATATTTGTCCAATTGCTTTTAACTGTAAAGCACACAAATGTCATCAAGAAAAAGTTTTACCAATTAATATTAAGAATATAAAACATAAAGAAATTCATTATATAACTGGTATTATTACATATCAAGATAAAATAATGATGATTCAAAATCCTAAAGGATTATTAGAGAATCTTTATGGTTTTGTTCAATATGATGTTGAAAGTCCATATAGTTATATTGAAGAATTTAAAAAGGAATATCATCAAACATTAAGTATTGAATCTTATATAAAAGATGTTAAGCATGTCTTTACTCATAGAACATGGCATATGCATATCTATCATTTTGTTTTAGATAAAAAGATATCTTCACTTTATAGTTTAGATGATATCTCTTTATTACCTCTTTCAACAGCTCATCTTAAAGTTTTAAAAGCTTATTTAAAAAGATCCTAATCTTGGATCTTTTTTTCATCATATTTATTTTCATCATTATCTTCATATCTTTCAATAATGCGTTGAACTACAGGATGTCTTACAACATCTAATGCGCTCAAATGAATAAATCTAATGCCACTGACATCTTTTAAGATTTGCATAGCGCGTCTTAATCCACTAAGCACACCTCTAGGTAAGTCTATTTGCGTAATATCCCCTGTTATGATCATTTTAGAGTTAAAGCCTAAACGTGTTAAGAACATCTTCATTTGTGCGTCAGTCGTGTTCTGTGCCTCATCTAAGATAACATAAGCATCTTCAAGCGTACGACCACGCATATAAGCTAGTGGAGCAATTTCAATTGTTCCTTTTTCAATTAAACGCTCTGTTTGTTCTTGTCCAAGCATATCATGCAAAGCATCATATAGAGGTCTTAGATAAGGATCAACCTTTTCTTTTAAATCACCTGGTAAAAATCCCAAACTTTCTCCTGCTTCAACTGCGGGTCTCGTTAAAACAATTTTTTGAACTTCATTGTTCTTTAGTGCTTGTACTGCAAATATAACAGCTAAATATGTTTTCCCAGTTCCCGCTGGTCCAATCCCAAACACAACATCATTATGTTTCAAAGCATAATAATATTCTTTTTGACCTAAAGTTTTAGGATAAATAAGCTTTCCACTATTTGTTCTGGCAATCTTAATTTGATAAAGTTCATCAATCAATCCAATATTATTTGTTTCAGATAACTTGAGTGTATACATAACATCTCTTTTACTAATTGTCTTTCCTTGTTTCACTAACTTCAATAAAGCATCTAAAACCAATTTAACTGAAGCAATCTTCTTTTCATCATCATTAAATACAATTTCATCTCCACGAACAATCATCTCAGTTTCAAAAGCATTTTCCAATATCTTAATATTCTCTTCTTGATGACCAATCAATCTTTTGACTTCATCAATTGTATAATTATCTAACTTAATGACTTCCTTCATTTATATCTCCTTTTACCCCTATATCTTCTAATAAGGTATAATGCATCTTTAATGTTATTTTACTACGAGTCTTTGTCATTTGTAAAACATTTTCTTTATCAATTACAACATCACTTGGTAATTGACTTCTAATTAATAAAAGCAATTGATAAAAAACATCTCCCTGATCTTGATTAACATTCTTTACACTGGCTTCATATTGAGTAAAAGTATAAGCATAAACACTGCCTTTTACAGGAATTAATTTGGTTTCATTTTGGGTTGAAATGATTGTGTTTTCTACCAACAAGTCACCTTTTTTTACATAATCATTTTTCTTCACTTTAATTAAACCACTATCAATATCAAAGGATTCTATCATTCCATCTTTACTTGCATATATATTTTGATAGTCATCTTTTTGAATATCTTCTTGTTTTCTTTTGGTATATTCAACATGAAAAACACTACCAACTTGATAAACATTTATATATTCTACTTTCTCTTTATATTCAGTCTTTAAATGTGTTAAAATACTATTCAACTTTTCATAGCTTTTTAAAGGAGTCAATATATCAATATGATCTTTCTTTAAGTCTTTTATCATCTGTTGATTAACTGAGGGCATTGTTCCAATAATCTGAATATCAAAAATAAGATATGAGCAAGCAATAATTGAACTCAAAAAACAAAATACCCCAAGTATATTTAAATACTGTTTAGATAAAAATAAAATATATTTAATAAAACCAATTGTTTTTAAGTAATCCATTTGATATTCAAAAGATTTCAATAAATATCTTTGATATGTAGGCATATAAAAAGTATACATATCATCTTTATATCTTAAATGAAGAACTTTTATTTTCTTTGTTTTTGCAAACTTTAAAAAGCAATAAATATATTGACTATCTATTATATATAAATCATACCCTATTTTCATCATATTCAATCACTTTCACATGACCATTTAAACGAATCTCGTTATGATCATAATAATATATCTCCAAATTTTCTCCTCTTACATCCAAACAATAGTTAT
>JAVWHX010000042.1:0-18921 GCA_036639875.1 Coprobacillus sp. | reverse complement strand
TATTGTTCATTTCTTTTCATCACCATATTTAATGATGAAAAACTCACTCATGAAAATGAACGCAGGTTATGAAACAACAGCAAGATTAATGGGAGATAGTTGGTTCAAAACAATTCGCAGAGTTGTAACTCCAAATGCAATATCATCATTACTGGAAGTGTTTAGTTATTACTTTATTAATGCAATGGTGACAGTGAGTGCAGTTATCTTTATTGCTGGTGCTAAAACAATGGTTATGACAACCAAAATAAAGGAGTTGCAACACTTTGCAAAATTTAATGAAATATTTGTATTATCAATATTTATTTTGTTAATCAATTTGATTTCAAAAGCTTTATTTCAGTATTTCATACATAAAAAGAAAAAGGAGAAAACAGTATGAGAAAATTTTTGAAGGGATTATTAGTTACAACTTTATTATGTACAACTTTATTAACTGGATGTACGTCAGGAACTAAACAAGTTATTATCTATTCTAATGCAGATGATGAGGCAGTTGCTGCAATGAAAACTGCATTAGATAACAATGGTTTTAAAGACCAATACTTATTTCAAACTTTTGGAACGAGCGAGTTGGGTGGAAAACTACTTGCAGAGGGTAAAAATATTGAAGCAGACTTAGTGACTATGAGTTCGTTTTATGTAGATAGTGCTCAAAATCAAAAGAAGATGTTTGTTGATTTGGATTTTAAAACAAATGCTTTAAGTGACCACTCTACATATAGCGCACCAATCACTTCACAAGAAGGGGCAATCATTATTAACACAGAAGAAATGAAAGCTAATCATTTAACTGCACCTCAATCATTAAAAGATTTAACAAAACCAGAATATAAAGATATGATTTCAGTAACTGATATTTCATCTTCATCAACTGCTTGGTTATTAATTCAAGCATTGGTTAATGAATATGGAGATGAAGCAAAAGATGTATTAAAAGGAATTTATGCAAATGCTGGTGTTCATATTGAATCATCAGGTTCAGCACCATTAAAAAAAGCAAGAGCTGGGGAAGTTGCGATTGGTTTTGGTTTAAGACATCAAGCAGTCAATGACAAAGCATCAGGATTACCAATTGATTATGTTGATCCTACTGAAGGTAACTTTAGTTTGACTGAATCAGTTGCTGTTGTCAATAAAGAGGGTAGTGAAAATCAAAAACTTGCTATGAAAATGGCTGAATGCATTATTACAAAAGGAAGAACTGATTTAATTAAAACATATCCAAATCCTTTATATGAAGGTGAAACATTATCATCAGCTAATAAATCAACATATCCAAAAGTATTTAAAGAAAAATTAACTGTTGAGTTATTAAAAAAACATCAAGAATTATCAGAAGAATGTAAATAGGAGAAGAAAAAATGAAGAATTATAAATTATTAACACCTGGTCCATTAACGACTACACAAACTGTCAAAGAACAAATGATGTTTGATCATTGTACATGGGATGATGATTATAAACAGATTACGCAAAAGATTAGAAGACAATTATTAGAATTGGCACATGTTAGTGAAGAAGATTATACAACTGTATTAATGCAAGGAAGTGGAACTTTTGGAGTTGAATCTGTTTTTACAAGTGTCATTTCTGACGAAGAAAAAGTTTTGATTGTTGCAAACGGGGCGTATGGAGATAGAATGTGTGATATGTGTGATCGTGCAAGAATTAACTATACTGTTATTAAATTTGCTGAAGATGAAAACCCGGATGCTCATGATATTGAAGAAGTTTTAAAGAATGATTCTTCTATTACTCATGTTGCTATGGTACATAGTGAAACAACTTCTGGAATCTTAAATGATATTGAATCAGTATCTAAGGTTACTAAAGCAATGAATAAGGTTTTCATTGTAGATGCAATGAGTAGTTTTGGAGGAATTGATATTCCTGTTAAGGAATTAGGAATTGATTTTATAGTAAGCAGTGCAAATAAATGTATTCAAGGAGTTCCTGGTTTCTCGTTTGTTATTGCAAATAAACAATTATTGATTGAAAGTCAAGGTAAAGCAAGAAGTTTATCGCTTGATTTATATGATCAATGGTTAACAATGAATAAAGATGGGAAATGGCGTTTTACTTCACCTACACATGTTGTATTGGCTTTTTCTAAGGCTATTGATGAATTGTTAGAAGAAGGTGGCATTGCAGCGAGATCAAAACGTTATTATGATAACAATCGTCTTCTTATTGAAAAAATGGCAGCAATGGGAATGAAAAGTTATGTTGATTTAGAATATCAAGGGCCTATCATTACAACTTTCTATTATCCAGAAGGAAAATCATTTGCATTTGAAGATATGTATAATTTCATTAAAGAGCGTGGTTATGCAATTTACCCAGGTAAGTTAACAACAGCTCAAACATTTAGAATTGGAAATATTGGTGAAATCTATGAGGAAGATATGTTGAAGCTATGTGATATTATTCAAGATTTCTTAAAAGGAGTATAGCGATGAGTAAAGTAGAAGCAGTTATTTTTGATTGGGCAGGAACAACAGTAGATTATGGTTGTTTTGCTCCAGTACAAGCATTTAAGGATGCTTTTGAAAATTATGGATTACATCCAACGTTTGATGAAATAAGACAACCAATGGGAATGTTAAAGATTGAACATATAAAAACAATGTTGAATATGGAATCATTAAATACAGAATTTAAAAATATCTATCAAAGAGAATATACAATAGATGATGTCCATAAAATATATCAATTCTTTGAAGATGCTTTAATGCAAGGTATTAGTAAACATACAGAGGTTAAACCATTTGTTGTAGAAACAGTTAAACAATTAAGAGAGATGGGAATCAAGATTGGTTCAACGACTGGGTATACAAATATGATGATGGAACCAGTCCTTGCTAGTGCTAAAGAACAAGGATATCAACCTGATTGTTGGTTCTCACCTGATTCAACAAATAGTATTGGTAGACCATATCCTTATATGATTTATAAAAACATGGAAACTTTACAGTTAAAAGATGTAAGATCAATTATAAAAGTAGGGGATACTATTTCTGATATTGAAGAAGGTAAGAATGCTGGTGTTTATACAATTGGTGTTATTGAAGGAAGTTCAATGATGGGGTATAGTGAAGATGAATATTTAGCACTCGATGATTCTTGTAAACAAGAACTTATTGAAAAAACAAGACAAGCATATATAGATGTAGGTGCTGATGAAACAATACTCAATTTTCATGAATTAATCAAAGTTGTACAAGAATTTTGAAGTAATACTTATAACGAAAGGGTAGAAATACCTT
The DNA here is from genome assembly GCA_036639875.1 of Coprobacillus sp. GTDB lineage: Bacteria > Bacillota_I > Bacilli_A > Erysipelotrichales > Coprobacillaceae > JAVWHX01. The sequence continues at coordinate 15,652 of JAVWHX010000042.1, read as the reverse complement.
TTTTATATAACTTAATCTAAATCAGATATAGAATTAACAAATATTTAGTGGAATTATTATATAATAAGATCTAATATAGGAGGTAATGAATTATGCAAATTAAATATTTAAGATTATTCAAGATATTTGCTTTTGCACTGTCGTTTGTCATACTTACAATTTATTGTATAACAGATTGGTTTGTTCCTTGCTTTATTTGTGAAATTATAGTTTTATCAGTTAATTGGTATTTCTATAGGTGCCCATATTGTCAAGAAAGTTTGGATTCAAGATTAGATATATCCAGTGATGTGTATTGCCCATATTGTGGAAAAAGGATAGATTGATTTTAGATGATTGTTAGAAAGATAAGAAAATATCTCTTATCTTTTTGTTTTTCTTTGACATAATTTTCCCTTCATATTATCTATAATGAAAAAGGGGTGAAATCATGGAGGTCTATTTAGAAGTGACATATTTAATTAATGCTTTAACAATTCTTTTAACATTTGAATTATTGTGTTTTTTATTAAATTTAAAGATGAGTAAAAAAGAATTAATTAAATATATGCTTACCTATAACATATCTATTTTATTTCTATATATAGATTTCTTTGATGGGTTCCTATTGTTATATCAGTTTCTTTTAACAGTATATTATTTTAGAAGACTGACCTATATCTACTATCCATTAACATTATTTATATATATATCTATCATTTCATTTTTAGAATTTGTTTTACCTTCTTCTACAATCTTTCAAGGTGTTTTGATTATAGATGGTATCCATTCTGTTTCATTACTTCTATTATCTTGTATGGTTATTTGTATCTTATACTTATATATATCTTTTTGCCAACATAAGCTCAAAGATAATGAATGGGTTAATGTTTCTTTTTCTGATAAAAAGTGTTTGGGTTTTATAGATAACGGAAACAAAGTATTTTATAAAGGATATCCGGTTATTTTTATATCAGGGAAGCTTATTCATGACTATGCGGTGATTGATAAAATAGATATAGAAACAGCCTCACAAAAAGAAACAATTGATTTAACTGTTTTTGAAGAGATAGAGATAAATTATCAAAAGCTTAATCATGTTTATGTTGGTATTATTCATTCAAATGAATATGATTGTATTTTAAATTCACAATTACTAGGAGGGTTATTATGATATTACAATGGATAAAAGGATTGTTTTTTAGAAGGAAGACACTCTTTTATATAGGTAGACATGATGTGTTGAAAGCACCTTTAAAAGGTCAAGAAGAGGAAAATGCATTAATTAAACTTGCAAATGGTGATCAAGAAGCTAGAGATTTACTGATTGAACATAATTTAAGATTGGTTGTATATGTAGCAAAGAAGTATGACTCAGTACAAAATGGAAGTATTGAAGACCTTATTAGCATTGGAACGATTGGTTTAGTAAAAGCTGTTAATACTTTTAAAATGGATAAAAATATAAAACTTGCAACTTATGCTTCTCGTTGTATTGAAAATGAAATTTTAATGTTTTTAAGAAAAAATAACAAACTAAGACAAGAGATATCTTTAGATGAACCATTAAATGTAGACTATGATGGAAATGAGCTTCTATTATCAGATATTGTTGGAACTGATAAAGATATTATTCAAGATGAAATTGAAATCAATGATCAAAAAGAAAAGTTTTATGGAGCTTTAAATCATTTGAATAAAAGAGAAAAAGAAATATTAATGATGAGATATGGCTTGGTAGGTCATGAAGAATTAACCCAAAAGGATGTTGCTGAGGTTTTAGGAATTTCCCAGTCATATATTTCTAGATTAGAGAAAAAGATTATCAAAAAGTTAAGAAATAAATTAAATGATGATGAATAATGTCAAATAAAATGGTGAGACTTCTTTAAAAGGAGTCGAAACTATGTCGAAGTATAAAGTTGAAATCAATGGTTATAGTATTGATGATTATGAAAAACTAACACATGGACAAACTATAGCATTACTCAATGAATATCAATCTACTCATAATGAGTCTATTAAAGAAAAATTGGTTTTATCTAATTTAAAATTAGTTTTATCACTAGTTCAAAAATATAGTGCTAGGGTTAATAACTTAGATGATTTGTTTCAAGTTGGTGTTATAGGTTTAATTAAAGCAATTGAAAACTTTGATACATCATTAGATGTAAGGTTTTCTACATATGCAGTACCTTTGATTTTAGGTGAAATTAAAAGATATTTAAGAGATAATTCTCCTATGAGAATTCCACGTTCTTTAAGAGATTTAGCTTATAAAGCATTATTAGAAAATGAATCTTATTTAAAGAGTCACAATAAGGAAGCAACTGTTCAAGAATTATCAAAAGCTTTAAATGTTGATGAGGGTTTATTAACCGAAGCATTATCATCAACTCATAATGTAACGTCTTTATCACAGGAAGTGCAAAATGATGGTAGTGGTGCTATTGATTTAGAAAGTCAAATTCCAGATAAAAGTTTTCCACTACAATCTTTAAATGACCATATTGATCTTTATGAAGCTATTGAACATTTAGATCAAAAAGAGTTTCAAATTATTAATGAGAGATATTTTAAAGGCCATACACAAAGTGAAATTGCAAAAGAGTTATTTGTGTCACAAGCACAAGTTTCTCGTATTGAAAAACAGGCCTTGCAAAATTTGAAGAAATATATGGGGTAAAAGTGCATATATTAGAATGGTGATAATATGCGCTTTGTGAGTTTGCAGTGTAAAGATGTTGTTGATGCAGCATCAGGTTCAAAGATTGGATATGTCGTAGATGTTGAAATTGATCCATTATGTCGTTGTGTTCAAGCGTTAATTGTTGAACGTGTCACACCTTTTAAACTAATTTGTATATTTAAAGGACCTCCAACATTTTTAATCCCTATTGAAAACATTATTACAATAGGAGAAGATGTTATTTTGGTAAATGTTTGTTGCTAGAGGTATAATTTAAAGATTTATGCATAGAATTATTGTTGGAGCAATTTTCTCTTTTTTTCATGATAATGATATGGTATAATGAAAGAAGAAATATAAGGAGGTTGCCTCATGGGATACGGACAAAAAGTAAAAAAATGGTTTTTTGAAGAAGAAGATGGAGAAGATGACGTTTACGAAGATGTTGAAATAGATGCAGTAGAAGAGGAGCCAACAAAAGCAACAAGTATGTTTGAAAAGGCTAAATCTACAAAGACAAGTGATGCTGTTAAAGCATTAAGTGCCAATAAAGATAGTCATTTGGTTTTATTTGAACCAAGAGCTTATAGCGAAACACAAGAGATTGCTATCTATTTAAAACAAAAGAGAGCTGCTGTTGTGAATTTGCATCGTCTACAAAAAGAACAATCTAAACGTGTGATTGATTTTCTTAGTGGAGTTATTTTTGCTATTGAAGGGGATATCCAACAAATTGGACCTAAGATCTTCTTATGCACACCTAAGAATATTGGAGTTTCTGGAAATATCACAATGGATTCTCAAGAAGGAGAAGAATAATATAAGTATTAGCTTAGGCTAATACTTTCTTTTTCGTTATGTTAGAACATTATAAAGGTGATGAAATCTTTGTTAAAAAGATTTTAGATTATAAACAACAAGCTCTTCACAATCAAAGAATGATATTAACACCATTTCTAAATCCCCATGAACAAGATATAGTTCATAAAATTGTAGGAACTCATGAAGTCAAGGTTCTAAGCAATGGTGGTTTTTTAAATGCTGAAAACAAACGTATGATTATTTGTCCAGAATTTTATGATATTATTGATGATGATTTTCAAGTTGCTTTAGTGGAAGTTGTCTATAATCAACAATTTGGTATCTTAAAACATAAAGATATATTAGGAGCATTGATGAACTTAGGGATAAAAAGAGAGTGTATTGGTGATATCGATGATAGTTCACACATTTACTTTACATGTACAATCCAAACGTTTCCTTATATTCAAGATAATTTAAAGCAAATAAAAAAATCTAAAATTAGACTAAAACAAGTTTTCCAAGAAATAGAAATTGAACATCAGTATACATCTAAAACATTCTTTTTATCAAGCATGAGACTTGATAAAGTTGTTTCGACACTTTATAAAATTTCTCGACAAGTAGCGAGTGAATCGATAAGAGCTGGATTTATAAAAGTAAATCATAAAGTGGTTGAAGAAGTTAATTTTTTATGTCATAATAATGATATAATATCGTTTAAACGTCATGGAAGAGTGAAAATTGTTGATGAGCAAAGAACTACTAAACAAGGAAACTTTGTCGTTATGGGATATTTTTATAAGTAAGGGGTGAATTCAAAGTGCAGTTTCATAAACAGTTTCGTGGTTATAATAAACAAGAAGTTAATGAAGTTATTGAAGAAAAGAATGAAGTTATTAGAACCAGTAAACAAAAGTATGATGCTTTACAATCAGAGTTGACTCAACTTAAAGATCAAAATACTTTACTTACAAAGCAAATATCTATACAAGAAAAAACCAATGAAGAAATTGCAAGATTGGCTTTAAAAGAAGCTAGTGATTTAATTGAAAAAGCGAAAAGAAATGCCAATATGATTTTAAAAGAATCAATGGAATATGTTCGTGGTTTATCTAAGGATATGGATACATTTAAGCAAGATGCTATTGATTTTAGAGAAAATGTCATAAAAATGAGTGAAGAAATGATAGAAACTATTGACAAATCTGAAATTTTCAGTTTAATTAAAGAAGAAAAAGAAAATACATAGACGGAGACAGTTTATAAGTGAAACTTACAGAGAGTTTGTGGTTGGTGAAAACAGACAAGAATAACTTATAATGAATCACTCTTGAGTAGCGTTCTGAACAAAGTAGGAATAGCCGTTGATCGCGTTAAGATATTGAGTGCATATCGAAAGATATGAATGAAGGTGGTACCGCGTATATGACGTCCTTTTATAAGGGCGTTTTTTATTTTGAAAGGAGAAAAATCAAATGAACTATAAAGATACGTTATTAATGCCAAATACTGAATTTGAAATGAGAGGGAATTTACCTAAAAAGGAACCTGCATATGTACAAAGATGGCAAGAGTCACATATGTATGAACAAGTGATTGAACAAAATAAAGATAAAGAAAGTTTTGTATTTCATGATGGTCCACCATATGCTAATGGAAATATGCATATTGGACATATGTTAAATAAAATCATTAAAGATGTTATTTGTCGTTATAAAAATATGGAAGGTTTTTATACTCCATATATTCCAGGATGGGATACTCATGGTTTACCAATTGAAAATGCTATTCAAAAATTAGGAGTTAATCGTAAAGAAATGAGTACTGCTGATTTTAGAAAAAAATGTTATGAATATGCTTTAAAACAAGTTAATATTCAAAAGGAACAATGTATTAGAGTTGGAACTTTTGCTGATTATGATCATCCATATTTAACATTACAACCTGAATTTGAAGCAAATCAAATTGATGTGTTTGCATCAATGGCAATGGATGGATTAATTTATAAAGGATTGAAACCAGTTTATTGGTCACCATCAAGTGAGTCAGCTCTTGCTGAAGCAGAAGTTGAATATCATGATGTAAAAAGTCCGACAATTTTTGTTAAATTTGCAGTCAAAGATGGAAAGGGTGTATTAGATACTGATACAAGCTTTGTTATTTGGACAACTACACCTTGGACAATTCCAGCAAACTTAGCAATCTGTTTAAATCCTGATTATACTTATGCATTGGTTGAAACAGAAAAAGGTAAATTATTAGTTCTTGAAGAAATGATTGATGCATTATGGGAAAAATTCGAACTTCAAGAAAAAAATATTTTAAAAAGATTTAAAGGAACTGAATTAGAAATGATTACATGTCAACATCCTTTATATGACAGAGAATCACTTGTTATTTTAGGTGATCATGTTACTGCGGATGCTGGTACTGGATGTGTTCATACAGCTCCTGGATTTGGTATGGATGACTTTATTGTTGGTCAAAAATATGGTTTGGATATTTATTGTAATGTTGATGCTCATGGAAAAATGATGGCTGATTGTGGTGAATGGTTAGCTGGTCAATATGTTGATGATGCAAATAAGACAGTCACTATGAGATTAGAAGAATTAGGAGTTTTATTAAAACTCGAATTTATTACACATAGTTATCCTCATGATTGGAGAACAAAGAAACCAATTATCTTTAGAGCAACTGATCAATGGTTCTGCTCAATTGATAAGATTAGAGAAAAACTATTAAGTGAAATTGATGGTGTTAATTGGTTGAATGAATGGGGTCATGTTCGTATTTATAACATGATTAGAGATCGTGGTGATTGGTGTATTTCTAGACAAAGAACTTGGGGTGTACCAATTCCAATTATCTATTGTGAAGATGGAACTCCAATTATGGAAAAAGAAGTTTTTGATCATATTTCTAAATTATTTAGAGATAATGGTTCTAATATTTGGTTTGAAAAAGATGAAAAAGATTTATTACCTGAAGGTTATACAAATGAACATTCCCCAAATGGTATCTTTAAGAAAGAAAGAGATATTATGGATGTTTGGTTTGATTCTGGTTCATCACATACTGGTGTTATGAAAGAAAGAGGATATCAATATCCTGTTGATCTATATTTTGAAGGTAGTGATCAATATCGTGGATGGTTTAACTCTTCATTAATTATTGGTGTTGCAGCTCATGGATGTGCTCCATATAAGACAGTATTATCACATGGTTTTGTATTAGATGGTAAAGGTAATAAGATGTCTAAATCTTTAGGGAATACTGTTGATCCTATTAAGTTAGTAAATCAATATGGTGCAGATATTATCAGACTTTGGGCAACTTCTGTAGCTTATCAATCAGATGTGCGCATTTCAGATGACTTGATGAAACAAGTTGCTGAAAACTATCGTAAAATGCGTAATACAATGAGATTTGTATTAGGTAACTTATCTGATTTTAAAGCAAGTGATGTCTTAGAGTCATCAAAACTTGAAGAAGTTGATCAATATATGTTAGTTAAATTAAATCATTTGGTTGATGGATATCATAAAGCATTAGATAATTATGATTTCTCAGAAGCTAATCAATTAATCTTAAATTGTTTTACAAATGTATTAAGTGCATTCTATATGGACTTTACAAAAGATATTCTTTATATTGAAAAATCAGATGGTTTAAGAAGAAGACAAGTTCAAACTGTTTTATATCATTATGCAAAAACAATGATGAAATTATTATCTCCAATTCTTGTCTTTACTGCTGAAGAATTACATGATCATTTCCATTGTGATGATACAAAAGCTGAATCTGTGTTCTTAGAACCAAATGCTAAAAAAGTTAATGTTGATAACGAAAGTATTATTGAAGAAAAATTTGATCGTTTCTTATTATTAAGAAAAGATGTCATGAAATCATTAGAAGATTTAAGAAATGAAAAAGTCATTAAATCTAATATGGAAGCAACTGTTACAATTTGTTTAAAAGATCATTATAAAGATTTGGTTGAATTAGCTGATTCTTTAAAACAATTATTTATTGTTGCAAAAGTAAAACTTGTTGATGATACAAGTGGTTTAGATGAATATGAAACTTCATTTGTAAAAGTAGAAAAATTTAGTGGTGTTCAATGTCCTAGATGTTGGAATTACTTTGATGAATCAGAGATGGAAGGCGAATTATGCCACCGTTGTCATGATGTTATGAATGGATAAAAAGAAAATGGTACTAGGTACCTTTTCTTTTTGGAAAGGAAACTATGAATAAAAAAATACAGGGATCTATTTTATTATTAGTGGCAGCATTAATATGGGGGAGTTCATTTATATTTATGAAGAGTGCTGTCGATTTTATAACCCCAGCAGTTTTATTGTTTATAAGATTTACATTAGCTGCTATCTTTTTATCAATAATCTTTTTTAATAAAATTAAGACTTTTCCTCGTCATAAGATAAAAGGTGGTATTCTTACAGGATGTTGTTTATTCTTTGCTTATTATGTACAAACATGGGGATTGTCTTATACAACACCAGGGAAAAATGCTTTTTTAACAGCTATTTATTGTGCAATTGTTCCTTTTTTGGTATGGTTCTTCTATCATAAAAGACCAGATGTTTATAACTTTATAGCTGCATTTATATGTGTTTTAGGTATTGGTTGTGTTTCTTTGAATGGAAATCTTACAATGAATATTGGAGATTTCTTAACTTTATGTGGGGGTTTTTTATATGCCTTCCATATAATCTTAATTAAGAAGTATGCAAGTGATGTAGATGGTGGTTCGTTTACAGCGTTTCAATTTATGGGTGGAGCATTTGTAGCTCTTATCTTTGCATTGATAGGTGAAGATATAACAATTGTTTCAAAGATTGATTCATCAATACTTTTACAAATCTTATATTTAGCTTTTTTTGCAAGTGCTGTCACTATGGTTTGTCAAACAGTTGGTCAAAAGTATACAAGTGAATGCAATGCTTCGCTGATATTATCTTTAGAATCAGTGTTTGGAGTTGCTTTTTCTGTATTGTTATATGGAGAAGTTTTAACGTTAAAAGTTATTTTAGGGTTTACATTGATATTTGTTGCAATTATTATATCTGAAACCAAACTTTCGTTTTTGAAGTTGGGAGGACGAAGAAATGAAGAAATTTCTTAGTATATTTTCAGTTTTACTTATAGTATTTATTTCCATACAACCACTTCAAGCGACAACTGAGGTTCCTACTCTTTATTCAGAATATGCTTATCTTTATGATCCTTCTACAGAAGTTGAATATGTAAATCAAAAAGCTGATGAAAGAATTTATCCTGCCAGTATGACGAAGGTTTTAACTGTAAGTGTATCACTGGAAAAGATAAAAGATTTATCGGAGAAGGTTACTATTATTAAACAGGATTTTGATGGTTTGGCTGAATCTGGGGCTTCTGTTGCTCAATTGAATCCTGGTGAAAAGGTAACATATAAAGATTTAATATATGGGGCTTTGTTGCCTTCTGGGGCTGATGCATGCAATATCTTAGCAAGAACTTTATTTGGAAGTTATCAAGGCATGGTTGATGCTATGAATGAAAAAGTAAAAGAACTTAATCTTAGCAATACTCATTTTATGAATGTGACTGGGTTGCATCATGATAATCATTATACAACAGTTAAAGAAATGGCGTTTATTTTAAAGGATGCTTTAAAGAATAAGGATTTTGTAGAAGCATTTAATACAAATGAATATCAAGATTCTTTAAAGAAGAGAACGTGGGAATCTACTTTAGGAAGAGCGCGTACTTTAAAGCAATTAGATGTCACACCTTTGGATGGAGCTAAAAGTGGTTATACAGATCAAGCCCAATTGACATTAGCTAGTACAATGACAGTCGATAACAAACAATTAATTCTTGTGACTGCTAAAGCTGATGGTCAAAGGACGCAAAACCATGTAAGAGATGCACTTAATCTCTATCAATATATCAATAACAATTATCATAAAGTTGTTGTTTATAAAAAAGATGAAACAATTCAAAACTTTTGGGTATTGAAATCATTTCAAGGAATTTATGCACTTAAGGCTAAAGAAGAAGTTTCGTTATTAGTTGAGAAGGATATTAATGATGATAATATAAATATAAAATATCATGGTAATATCATTGTAAATGCGCCAATTCAAGAACAAGAAGAATTAGGGAAAGTCATTATAAGTCATAACGACTCAACTTTATGCGAATATCAAATCAATGCTGATCATACAATAGAAAGTCAAACGATTGCGTTTGCTTTACATTACATATTACTTATCACAATACCATTATTACTTGTATATAAAATAATAAAAAAAATAAAGTTTAAACATTAAGTTTTGAACTTTATTTTTTTCTTTCTTCTTTTAATTCAATTAAACGATCAATTCCATAACCAATTGTTCTACCTAAGAAAATGACAATAACACCAACAACAACCATTAATGGATTACCACCAAATACAGAATACCAAATAATAGTTAAGAAACCGATGACATATCCTAACATCGTAAAAATTCCCATATATTTTGTTGTTTTTAATTGATTCATAATTTCACCTCATTTTATAACATGAGTTTATTATAACATCTTTCATTATTTTTTCAATACTGTTATAATAGGTGATGTATAGGAGGCGTGTATGAAAAAAGGATGTCTTTTTGATTTGGATGGAACATTAGTAGATTCATTATTGGATTTGGCTAATGCAGTCAATAACGTTTTAACCAAGCATCATTTGCCTGTGCATGAAACTCAACTATATAATCATTACGTTGGAAATGGTGTTAAGAAACTTGTTGAAAGAGCTTTGGGTGAGTATGATAATTCTTTACTAAATGAATGTTTAAAAGATTTTTATACTTATTATGATGAACACTGTTTAGACTATACTGATGCATATATTGGAATGAAAGAGTTAATACATGATTTGAAAGCTGAGGGTTATCTTTTAGGTGTTGTGACAAATAAGCCACATCATTTGGCTATTAGGATTGTTGAAACATTATTCCCTGATATGTTTGAAGTTGTTTTAGGACAACAAGATTTATATCCTACAAAACCTTCTCCTGAATCAACACATCTTGCTTTAATGACAATGAAGTTAGGTAAAGATGAATGCGTTTTTATTGGAGATAGTAATGTGGATATTCAAACCGCGATAAATGTTGATATGGATAGTATTGGTGTATGCTGGGGCTTTAGAACGCGTGAAGAGTTAGAAAATTCTGGAGCAACTTATATTGTGACTATGCCGTCAGAAATAAAGGAACTATTAGATGAAAATAGGTGTTAGTCAATGTTTATTAGGTTATTCATGTACATATAATGCCAATCACCATAAGAATGATATTTTGCTAGATTTATATCACAAGGGTGAAGTCGTTTATGTGTGTCCTGAAGTTTTAGGAGGTTTATCAACACCAAGAGATCCAGCAGAGATTATTTGTGAAAGACCATTAACTATTCAGACAATTAAAGGTCTTGATGTAACAAAGGAATATCTTTTGGGAGCTAAAAAGGCGTTGGATATTTTTCTGATGAATGATGTTAAGGTTGCAGTTTTAAAGTTTAGAAGTCCAAGTTGTGGATGTGATGGTATTTATGATGGTACATTTACACATCAACTGATTGATGGACAAGGTGTTTTTGTAAGATTGTTAAATGAACATGGAATAAAAGTATTTCATGAGAATCAAATGAATGAGTTTATAAAATATATAGGAAAGGATGAAAATTATGGGGCATATTTTAAAGATTCAACCAGTGTTTAAAGAAATGATTTGGGGAGGACATAAGTTAAGAGATATTTATGGTTATGAAATTCCAAGTGATCAAACAGGAGAATGTTGGGCTATTTCAGGACATAGAAATGGAGATTGCGTTATTGGTGATGGAGAATATCAAGGGAAAACAGTGTCTTGGTTATTTGAAAATCATAGAGAACTTTTTGGGAATATTGAAGGTGATCAATTTCCTTTGTTAGTAAAGATTATTGATGCAAAAGATGATCTTTCTGTTCAGGTTCATCCTAATGATGAATATGCTAAAGAACATGAAAATTCTTTAGGAAAGACTGAATGTTGGTATGTGTTGGATGCTGACAAAGGAACAAAGATGGTTATGGGGCATCATGCTAAAACAAAAGAAGAATTTGTTAAAGCTATTGAAAAAGATGATTATGATTCTTTATTAAACTCTTTTGAGATTGATAAAGGTGATTTCTTTTATATTCCAACTGGAACAATTCATGCGATTTGTGGTGGTTCATTAATTTATGAAGCACAACAATCATCTGATATTACTTATCGTGTTTATGATTATCATAGAAAAGATAAAGAAGGAAATGAAAGACAGTTACATGTTCAACAATCAATAGATGTTACGAGTGTTCCTTCTGCTCATCAAACGAATAACTTATTTACAAATACACATTTGGATCATGGTTCAAAGACACGTTATGTAGAAAGTGAATTCTTTAGAGTAGATTGTTATAGAATAACTGGAGAAAATACAATCATTAATGATAAACCATTCCAAATGGTAAGTATTATCGAGGGTGAAGGAAGTATTGATGGTCAAGAAGTCAAAAAAGGAGATCATTTTATTGTATGTAGTGATCAAGAATCAACTTTATTTGAAGGTCAAATGACTGTTATGATCGCAACATTATAATTAAGCAGAATTCTATTCTGCTTTTTTCTTTTCAAGATAATAAATTTATGGCATAATAAAGTCATTAAGAAGTAGGGGGAAATAGAATGGCAGATGTTTATCAAGATGCTTTAAAATTACATAAAGAAGCAAAAGGAAAATTAGAGATAAAATTAAAAGTTCCTTTAGAAAAGAGTGAAGATCTTTCTTTGGCATATACACCAGGAGTCGCTGAACCTTGTCGTGTTATTGCTAAAAACAAAGAAGAGGCCTATACATATACATGGAAACAAAATAGTGTTGCTGTTGTTACGGATGGAACTGCAGTGCTTGGATTGGGAGATATTGGTCCTGAAGCTGCCTTACCTGTGATGGAAGGAAAAGCAATTCTATTTAAGAAGTTTGGGGATATTGATGCTGTACCAGTGTGTCTGGATACAAAAGATCCAAAGGAAATTATTCAAATTGTAAAAGCTATTTCTCCAACATATGGTGGGATTAATCTTGAAGATATAAGTGCTCCTAGATGTGTAGAAATTGAAAGAGCATTAATTGCTGAATTAGATATTCCAGTTTTTCATGATGATCAACATGGAACAGCAATTGTTGTATCAGCAGGCTTGATTAATTCTTTAAAAGTTGTCAAGAAAAGAATTGAAGATATAACAGTTGTAGTAAGTGGAACTGGCGCTGCTGGAAGTTCTATTATTAAAATGATTCATGCTTTAGGAGTTAAAGAAATATATGGATTTAATAAGGATGGTATAGTCACAAAAGAGGATTATAATCAATATGATTTCTTAACTCAAGAATTGACTGAAATAACAAATTCAAATCAAAAACGTATGTCAATGAGTGAAGCGTTAAAAGAGGCAGATGTCTTTATTGGTGTATCTGCACCAGGCGTTTTAACACAAGATATGGTAAAAGGTATGAAAGAAAATGCGATTGTTTTTGCAATGGCTAATCCTGAACCAGAAATTAAATATGAAGATGCTATAACAGCAGGTGTTGAGATTATGGGAACAGGACGTTCTGATTTTCCTAATCAAATTAATAACGTACTGGCTTTCCCTGGTCTTTTTAGAGGAGCGTTAGATGTGAGAGCAAAGAAGATCACTGAAGAAATGAAACTGGCTGCTGCTTATGGTTTGGCTTCTTTGGTTAGTGATGAGGAATTATCTCCAACTTATGTCATTCCAAGTGCATTAGATCCAAGAGTTGCTAAGGTTGTTGCGATGGCTGTTTCTAAAAAGGCCCAAGAACAAGGTATAACAAGATTATAAGGCACGAAAGTGCTTTTTATTGTTGAATTTATTATGCTATAATATCAATGCAAAGATAAAAACACAATGTATAGATGTACAGATTCGGTTGGTAGTCCGAGCGTGAGTAATCCTCATAAGTAACCTTCCTCCTTAGGTCGTCCCTTCTTTGTAAGTTCATTTTTAAGGAGGGTATTACCATGGACAAAATATCTCAAACATTGACTGTTTTTTTTGAAGACCCGTTTTGGGTTGGAGTTATTGAGGAAGTCAATCATAATCAACTTGTTGTAAGTCGAATTGTATTTTATCAAGAACCAAAAGATTATGAGATCTTTCATTATCTATTATATAATTATAGTCAATTGAAATTTAGTCCGTCTGTTGAGATGACTGTCAAACAAAAGCATGTGAATCCTAAGCGTCTGCAAAAGATGATTAAACATCAAGTAAATAGTGTAGGTGTTGGAACCAAATCACAACAAGCTTTAAAAAAGCAACAGGAATTGAATAAGCAAGAAAGTATTCAATTTTCTCGCCAACATAAAGAGGCTGAGAAAGCAATACGATTTGCTTTAAAACAACAGAAGAAAAAGATGAAACATAGAGGGAAATAATCTTCTATGTTTTATCTTATGTAGTCAATGATTTTGTTTTTTGATATAATATGAATATAACGGAGGAAAGAATATGAAAGCTATATTTAATCATTGTAATATTAATATCACAAATATTGATAAAAGTATTCAGTTTTATAAAGAAGCATTAGGATTGGAAGTTATAAGAGAAAAAAAGGCTAGTGATGGAAGTTTTGTATTAACATATTTAGGAGATAATACTTCTTCGTTTTCTTTAGAGTTAACTTGGTTAAAAGATCACCCACAAGCCTATGAACTGGGAGAAAATGAAAGTCATATATGTTTTCATGTTGATGATTATGATGCTTTTCATGCATTACATGAAAAAATGGGATGTATATGTTATGAGAATAAAGAAATGGGATTGTATTTTATTAATGATCCTGATGATTATTGGTTTGAAATTGTAAAAGCAAAGTAAAGAACTGCCTATTATAGCAGTTCTTTTTTAAATATGAAATGTTTCATCTTGATGATGTATATCAATAATGATTGCATGATAAGGATTATCAAGATGTTCTTTTTTGAGTTGTTCACTAATTGAATAATCTCCAAAATAATGAATGGGAAAGATTGTTTTTGTTTGAACATGATTCATAAAGTATTGTAAACCTAAAAGATAATATTCTTCTTGTCTTTTATCAACAACAACAAATGCAATATCAATAGGTTGTTGAATAAGGTTGATTTGTTGTTGATAAGTAATTTTTTGATATTCGTTATCTTTTTTACCTTCACCATTCCAATGCCACCAATTTAAATCACCAGAATGATAAACTGTTTTATCTTCAACTTCAACAATAAATGCACAACCTTCATCAGTTGATAATAGTGTTTTTACAACAATATCATCAAATTGATATTGTTGATTACATTCTACATAATGAGCATCATACTTATGTCTAAGAGTTGTAGAAAGGATATAAGTTTTGTGAGGATGTTCGATTTTAAAAATATTGGGATTATAGTGATCAAAATGACGATGGGATACAAAGATATAAAGTGGTTTTTCTTTGTTGAGATTGAGATCTCCTTGATAATAATCAAATAATAATTGATGATGTTCAAGTTCAACAAGACAACCACTATGATAATAATGAGTAACTAACATATAAAAAAAGATAACATGCAATGCATGTTATTCTTCTTCTCCATCATCATAATTAGAAACGTTATGGAAAACTTGATCAACATCATCACAATCATCTAATAATCCCATTAAACGTTCAAATAATTCCATTTCTTCATCATTAAGTTCAACATATTCTTGAGGTGTTGTTGTGATTTCATCAATATCAAATGCTATATCAGGTTTTGCAGTTTCAATAGCAGTTTTGATTTTATAAAAATCAGTAGGCTCACCAGTTATTTTGATACGTCCATCTTCTAAAGTGATAATATCTTTAGCATCAACTTCAGCCATAATTAAAGCATCTAATGCTTCTTCTTCATTCATTCCACTAAAAATAACAGTTGCTTCTACATCATATAAATAAGCAACAGAACCTTCTGCTCCTAATTTAGATTTAGATTTTGTAAATGCAGGACGTACATATGAAATTGTACGATTAATATTATCAGTTAAACATTTCACAATGATTGTAGAGTTATTTGGTCCAAAT
>JAVWHX010000041.1:0-20289 GCA_036639875.1 Coprobacillus sp. | reverse complement strand
TTTGACTATGAAACACCAATTGATATAGAATTAAAAAAAAGATAAATGGTGCGGTTGAGATTTGAATAAAGAAAACGGGTATTAGATGCACTCTAATATCCGTTTTAATCTATCGGAGCTTGATAAAAGCCACCAAAGAATGTTTCTGTTTTCATAACATTAATAATTACTTTAGAATCTGTCTCACGCATTAAATTCACAATATCTTGAACTTCATAACTCGAAACAACAGTATGTAATAAATTCATAGGTTTTCGGCTATAACCACCAATTGCATCTACACATGAAATCCCATGTTTATAATGTGATACATATGCATCAATAATATCTTGGGCATGAGTTGTCGTAATCTGCAAAGTGACACGTTCATAACGATGATAAAAAGAATCAATGGTTTTGGTAGAAATAAATTGAAATAAAATTGAATATCCGGCATGTTCCCAACCAAACATTGCTCCAAAGATAACCAAAATAAATGCATTAAATATAAATACATATTCCCATATCGATTTTCCTTTTTTATTAGATACATATAATGCTATAAAATCAGTTCCACCAGTTGATGCATTTCCTTTTAATGCAACAACAGTTACCAATCCATAGGCAAAACCACCAAAAGCAATATTTAATAAAGTATCTTTAAATAACGGATCAAAATTCATAAAGCTTAAAAAGAAACTCGCCATAAAAACTTCCAATAAAGAAAAGAAAGTAAATTTAGGACTAATACTCTTATAACATAATATTGCAACAGGAATATTTAACAAAATCATTCCCAATGATACTGAAAAAGAAAAACCAAATAATGTCGTAATTTTATTAATCAATATTGCTACACCTGTAAATCCACTCGATAATAAATCCGCAGGTTCTATAAACACCTTAATCACATATGCTTGAAAAAAAGCAGCAATTAATACACATACAAAAGTTATAAACAATCTTATTTTCTTATTATTTTGAATCTTTCTCATTATAAACTCTTCACTATCTTTTTAACCATTTCTAAAGAAACAACATCATAATCTGATTGATGAGGATCAGTTGCATATTCAAATGAAACAACTTTCCCTATTGTTGTAGGATCATTTACCCAATCTTTGCAAGAACTATGAACTTGATAAATACCAGTATCATCCATCATTTCTCTAGCATTAGAAGCATTGATTCCACTACCTGCTAAGATTTCAATTTTCTGCCCATACTTTTCTTGTAATTGCTTAATAATAGCTTTTCCATCCATTGCTTTAGGTTGTAAGCCACTCGTTAATAAACGATCCACACCTAAATCAATAAGTATCTCCATAGCCTTATCTGTATCTTGTACACAATCAAAAGCCCGATGAAAAACAGCTTCACCTTGATATTTCTTAATCATATCAATAATCGCTTTATTCTTTTCAATATCAATAATACCATCTTCTTTTAAACATCCAAAAGCCAATCCATCAGCACCATTTTCCATTAAGATTTCAGCATCTTTTAACATCACTAAAAATTCATCTTCGCTATAACAAAAACCTGCACCTCTTGGTCTAACCATCGCAATAACTTTAAGGCTTGTATGTTCTTTAGTTAACATTAATGTTCCTAAACTAGGTGTTAATCCACCTAAATGAAGCCCACTATTTAATTCAATACGTGTTGCTCCACCAGCTTGTGCTTGAAGTGCATCTTCATAACTTCCACAACATATCTCTACAATTCTTTCCATTTGTTTTCTCCCATCATTATTTTATCTTTTAAATAGTATTCAACAAATCTTTCATTTCATACTTATAATTATTCTTCTAATGGAGCCATCCTTGTTTTCATATAATCATCTAACCATTCCTGACTTGCAACTTCATGAATACATTGATTATCTTGATGTTTAACAATATAAACAATAGGCTCTTGCTTTGCAGTCGCAACTACAAATGAAAAACCTTCAATATTTGTAGAAACACCCCATTCTCCTTTATTATTCATTGCAATTAATGATAAATCACCAGCTTGTCCTCTTCTTTGTTTTAATTCTTTATCTAAACGTAAAACAGCTTTGTCACATGCATCTTGTGGATGCATTCCTTCGCTCATTAACCTTACAATTTCATAAGAGATACAACCTTTCATTAAGTCTTCTCCTAATCCAGTTGCACTCGCTCCACCAACTTTAGAATCAACATAAAAACCAGAACCAATAATTGGTGAATCACCAACACGCCCCTTTTTCTTCATAAATAAACCACTTGTTGAAGTAGCCGAAGTCATCTTTCCATGATTATCCAAACAAACCATACCAACAGTATCATGTCCAGAATAAGGTTTGATTTCTTGATTTAACTCTTTCAATCTTTTTCGATAATGAATCTTTGCACGCTCTGTTAACATAGCCTTTCTTTCAAAGCCTTCTTGAGAAGCGAACTTTTCAGCCCCTTCACCAACTAACATACTGTTAACCTTTTCCTTTGACAATCTTCTCGCTATGGATACAGGTGAAGCGAAATCTTTAATAGCTGCAACAGCTCCTACATCAAAAGTATCACCATCCATATAAGCAGCATCTAATTCAACT
Organism: Coprobacillus sp.; assembly: GCA_036639875.1. Classification (GTDB taxonomy): domain Bacteria; phylum Bacillota_I; class Bacilli_A; order Erysipelotrichales; family Coprobacillaceae; genus JAVWHX01. The sequence continues at coordinate 17,732 of JAVWHX010000041.1, read as the reverse complement.
TCCATCTCTTCATTAGGAAGTCCACCATACCCTACAGACTTATAATATTCAAAATCTTCTACATCTCTTATAGCCATTTCAATCGCATCACCAGCTTGTCCACCATTTTCTAATAGTTCACTCGCTTTAGTAACACCTTCTGCAGCCATACGCCATGTTGCAATAATACCCCACATAATCTTTCCTCCTTATTATATAAAAATCACCCCACTATTCACTCATAATGGGGTTTTATTTTATCTTCGTTATCCTAACAATCTTCAGCACACTTCTCTGAATAATATTCCTTTTTAATATCAGTGAATTGTGGACAATAATCACTATTACTACATTCTTGAAGTTTTCTTAATTCTCTAGGAATAAATGCTCTAATCTCTTCAGCATTATAGCCCACTTGAAATCTTCTTTCATCAATAATAATAGGTCTTTTTAAAATAGAAGGATTTTGTTGAATAAAATGAATCAATTCATTTACAGACATATCATCTATCTCTACCTTATTCTCTTTAATTATCTTAGATCTTTTAGAAATAATGTCATCAGTTCCATTTTCACTTCTTTCCAAAAGTTCTTTTAATTCACTCTCTCTAAGTAAAGTTGAAAAAATATTTTTTTCAACATAAGGAATTTGATGATCTTTAAGCCAACTTTTTACTTTTCTACATGATGCACAACTTGGTGCAGTATATATTCTTATCATTTAATCATCTCCTTGACAACATTATACAACAATTGTCTTTAATATAAAATTCTTTTTTTCATATTCTATTGATTTTTAAACTTAATCCTTTTATAATGACATTAAGACAAAGAAGAAATAAAGTAGTTTATAAATAATGAATAAAGAAAGTTTGTGGTTGATGAAAACAAACCATTATTATAAATGAATTGGGGTTTTGGAGTCATAGGTTGCATGAGTAACTTATCGTTAATCGCGTTAAGATGTAAGAGCATATCAGATGATATGAATAAAGGTGGTACCGCGTAGATCACGTCCTTTAACAGGACGTTTTTTTATTTAAAGGAGGAAACAAAAAATGAAAAGAATGTTAAGTGGAATTAAACCAACAGGGAGAGTTACACTAGGTAATTATATTGGAGCAATGAAACCCTTTGTTAGTTATCAAGATGAATATGAAATGTTTATCTTTGTTGCTAATCTGCACTCAATGACAGTTTTTCAAGAACCAGCAATACTTAGAAAGAATACAAAAGATTTAATTGCTTTATACATAGCAGCTGGCTTAGATCCAGAAAAAGTCATTTTATTTATGCAATCAGATGTCTTAGAACATGCTCAACTAGGTTGGTATTTAGGATGTATGGTTTCTATGGGAGAATTATCTCGAATGACTCAATACAAGGATAAGATTGCTAAAAATGAAGTGATTGGTGCAGGTATTTTCAATTATCCATCATTAATGAATGCTGATATCTTAATGTATGATCCCGACTATGTTCCTGTAGGGGAAGACCAAAAACAACATGTTGAATTATGTAGAGATATAGCTGAAAGATTTAATTCACGTTACAGTGAAACATTCAAATTACCTGAACCATTGATTGCTAAAGTTGGTGGTAAAATCATGGACTTACAAAACCCTACAAAGAAAATGTCTAAGTCTGATGAAAATGGTAAAGGAACTATCTACATCTTAGATGATATCAATGTATCTAAAAAGAAAATCAAATCAGCTGTTACTGATAGTGACAATCAAATTCAATATAATCCAGAAACAAAACCAGGTATTTCTAATCTTTTAACAATTTATTCTGTTATATCAAATCGTTCAATTGAGGATATTGTTAAAGATTATGACGGAAAGGGATATGGAGAGTTTAAAGCTGATTTAGCTGAAGTCGTTGGTCAAGAACTAGAAAAAATCCAAGCAAAATATAATGAAATCACGACTGGTTCATATCTTGATGATGTCTTAGAAGCGGGTGCCAATAAAGCTAGACCATACGCAAGAAAAAAACTAGCTAAAGTCGAAAGAAAAATAGGAATCACAATCACAAAAAGATAACAGTCGTTATCTTTTTTGAATCAATTCACTATATAATAATTCATGAATAGAGGAATAACCTTTCTCTATTTTTTGTTTTAAAGCAAGATATTGTTCACTTGGATTATCTTTATGAATATTCAATTGTTCACACAATTGAATAAACAAATCATACTGAACAACAAATATTTCATCAATAACCTCTTCTATACATATCTTTTTCATTCTTTCTTGCCTTGTCAAACCAAATTCCTTATCATAAGCTTCTTCTAAAATATGATATTGAAAGTAAGTATAACCTAAAGTTTTAACAATCCTAGAAATCTCTTCTCTTTGTTCAAAAGAAACAGTTCCTCTTTTATAAATACATTGATTCTTAATTTCAACAGCAACATGATAATGTCCATCACTTACAATAAAAACAGAATCTTCTATATCATCTAAACATAGTTTAGCATATATAAAATCATGCATATCATTAGTCTTTATCTTATAAATAGGCAAATAATGAAATTCTTGATAAGTATCATCTTCTTGCCATTCATAAGGTTCTAATAGTTCTTCATCATCATAAACAAAATTCACTAGAAACATATTCTTCCCCCTATAACTAAGTTTATGAATAGTATACCTAGAAAAGAACATTTATAATCAACAGTTTAAAGAAAACAAAAAAGAAGATATTTCTATCTCCTTAATACAAATCATCTTCAAGAAAATGTTTTAAATACATCTTCTTAGCTTTGTTTAAAAGTCCTTTTTGTTTTAATAATAATATAAACAATTGATGTCTTTCATTAAAGCAATCCAAATTAATCCATTTACAATTCATATCACTTCTATTAATAGTAGGATATAAAAAATCAGAAGAAATAAGAATAGGTTTCTTATAACCGTAATCATCATTTCTAATAAGATAATTTTTAATGTGTCTATCAACAATCTCATAATGACCATCAGCATAATAAATTCTTAAAAACTTATCATAATGCTCAACAAGGAGAACTTTGTGACTACTTAGTAGCGATGACCTCAACTTCTACCAACGCTCCTTTAGGAAGTTTTGCAACTTCTACGGCACTTCTTGCTGGATATGGTTCAACAAAATACTGAGCATAAATTTCATTCACTGTATTGAAATCACCCATATTATCTAAAAACACAGTTGTTTTTATAACATTTGAAAAATCCATATCTTGACTTTGAAGAAGTCCTTTCACATTATCTAAAGCTTGTTTTGTTTGTGCTTCAATGCCTTCAGGCATTTCACCAGATTGGGGATTTAATGGAATTTGTCCTGAAAAGAAAAACAAATCTCCAATATTTATTCCTTGACTATAAGGTCCAATAGCACCTGGTGCTAATTCAGTTTTTATTACTTTTTTCATATATTCATCCTCCTTGGCTTTATTATACCAAATAATTCTTTTCTTATCTATACTTACTCTCTTCATTACTTTTTATTATTCAAAGAACAATATTCTAAATATCTTAAAAATAACATATTAACTATCATAAAGAAATGTCCTGTACTACAATATCGCATGTCATTATATCCAGTATTAAAATAACTCGTTTTAAAACCAATAAACTCATCACTATACTTAGATAATAAATTTCCATTATCAATACCAATTCCAATAATCTTAATATTCTTTCTTCTTAATATTTTAGCTAATGTCACAACATTTTCATTATCACCAGACAAAGAGATTATAATAAAAACATCTTGTTCATGAGAATTATTTAAAACAGTATCCAATTCACTTGCGCCCTCAATAACATGCATAATCTTACGACGATAAACAAATTCTCTTTTAAACTCTTGCGCAGCATGATATTGAACTTGTCCACTACTATATATAAAGATACGTTTTGCTTCATCAATATACTTGAGAATATTTTCAAAATCTCTTGTTTCCATCATTTCCAAAGTATTTTGAAGTTCATGAACAACATTATGTAATATCTTACTATCAAAATTAGAGACACGATCTATACTCCATTTCAAACAGACTTTTAATTCACTATAACCATCTAATCCTAATTTTTTAGCAAACCTTATAATACTCGTATGTGAGACATTACAAGTTCTTGCAAGCTCTTGAATAGACATCTTTTGACATTCTCTTTTATGATGACAAATATATTGCCATATATATAAGTCATTTTCATTAAGCTCATCATAATGCTGATCAACCATTTCCTCTAGTGTTATCATTTAATACCCTCTCATAATAATCTAAATATTTTACAACGATAAAATCAATCAATAAGAAATAAGCCATTTGCCCTTCATGGCGTGGTCCAATAGGATTAGGAATACTTGGTGTTTCTACATATAATGATTCATCAGCAATTTGTGCTAAAGTATTATTTTTAGTTGCTGTTATTGCAATAATAGGAACATTTTTTGCTTTTAATTTTTTCGCAAAATCAATCACTTGTTTATTTTCTCCAGAATGAGAAATCATGACCATGACATCTTGATCATCAATAATATCAACAAATGCATATGTCTCATTCATTGATTTAATATTAAAGAATAACTTATTAACAAATAAGAAAGATCTCTTTAACTCAGAAGCAACATGATTTTGAATATAACCAGTCCCATAAACATATCCATTCTTAGAATTAACAATAAGTTTAATAATATTTGTTAAATCTTTATTCTTTATTTCATTCATATATTTTGTATACTTTTCATAAACCAACTCAACACCAGTTTGTTTATACTTACTCGTTTGATTATCAATTCTTAGATAAACTTTTAGTTCCGCATATCCCTTTAAACCTATACGCTTTGAAAAACGTAAAATGGTTGTTCTTGAAACATGACAGCGTTCAGCAAGATCATCGATTGATAACTTTTCACATTCTTTACGATGTGTTGATATATATTTCCAAATATATAAATCATTATCATTTAATTGTTTATAATTTTTATTAATTAATTCTTCTAAACGCATATCTTATCACCCGTCAATCATTATACCATATAAATGAAAAAGAGAAAGAATTTACAATATTTGAAATAAATTTGTTTTCACTAATTCTTTACATACATTTTACTAACAACTCATGTTTCTATACATTATTAATGATATGATATATACAATAAAATTGATAAGAAAAGAAGGAATATATTATGAAATTTATTAAGTTTAAGGTAATGCTATAATGAATATGGGAATAGTAGGAGATCATTATGAATTATCACCAAATATTTTTATAATCATTGCAGCATACAGTAACCATAAAAAGCAATAGCATTGTGATTGTCAAATCATTGTTGCTGTTGCTTTTTAGTGTCAAGTTATAGAAGAAAACTTACTTTAAATCATAAAAATCTTCTTTCTAAAAATGTTCCTGCTCTTAAAAATATAAAGATTACTAATATATTAAGAATATAATATTGTATTGGTACATACTCCAAAGGAAAGTCTAAATGAAATATATTCATAATCATTGGTTGTCTTAAAAGTGTTGAGAAAACAAACAAATATCCTAGCACTATTCCAAAAGCACTAAATGATGATTGAATAAAGTATGCTAAAAAATAAAACATCATAAATACAAAGACTTGTTGATAGATAAGGTTACATATCTCATAAATAGAAATAGAATAGGGAAAAAATGAAAATGTTATAATATATATAGGGAGCAAAACAAACTGATAAATAAAGAAATAATAAAGCAGGAATCTTATTTTTAAACGATGGTCTATCGAATTGATTAATTCAAATTGATCATTATCAATAAATTGCCTTATAAATACAAACAAACTACATATAAGTAAAAAACACACAAAAATTTGTAACTCATTAAAATAATAAGAATAATCTAAATTTTTTATGATTGTAACTTTTGCTTTATCAAGTAAAAATGGTAGAACAATTCCCCAATGAAGGATTAAAATGATTATATAAAACCACTTCTTTATTTTTATGTCAAAGAAAACAAACTCCAAATCATATTTCATGAAATGGTCCCTTAATAAGATACATATATCCATCTTCCAATTGTGATGTTACGCTATATGATTCTAATTCTTTATCATCACAGATAATGCGATATTTTTTTTCATTTCCTTCATTAAATATCTTTATAACATAATGTGATACTTCCAAGTTGTTATAAACTGCCTCTTCTACTTCAAAAACATGATTATTAGCAATACCACATATTTCTTGCGCTGTTCCATAGAATACAATTTTTCCTTTATTTAAAACTATAATATAATCACAGGCATCTTCAACATCTTCCACAATATGTGTTGATACAATTGTAGGACAACAATTCTTAGTTTGATTAAGAATAGTTTGAAAACGAAGTCTTTCTTCTAAATCAAGACCAGCACTTGGTTCATCTAGTAATATTATATCTGGCACTCCTAAATAAGCTTGTGCTATTCCCAATCTTCTAATCATTCCTCCAGAAAGTGATCCACATTTTACATGATAGTCAGTCAAATTTACATTTGAAAGCAATGTTTCTATATTATCCTTACGAAGTGATATAGGAATATTCTTTAAAATAGCATAATAATTCATCTGCTCATATAATGTCATTTCTTTAAAAACTCCATACTTTTGTGGTAGATACCCCACTTTAATATCTTTAAAATTTTCCTTTTCATAAGATATTATTCCTTTTGATGACGATAAAATTCCAGCAATTATTCTAAGTAATGTTGTTTTACCAGAACCATTAGGTCCAAGCAAACCATAAACTTTGTTATCAAGGTTTAACGATATATCTTTTAACACTTCTTTCTTTTTATACGATTTACATATATCATTAATTTTAATCATTTTTCATCATCCTTTCTAAAAATTGCATATCATCTTCTTGACTTTCATCTAATGTATATAGATATGTGGCATTTAAGAATTTTTTAATTCCAACTTTTTTTACAACTTCTTCTATTTTGCTTTTTAACTCCTGATTATCCAAATTATTAAGAGTATTGCTATATGTTTCTTCTACAGTATTACCAAAACTCAAAGTCTTCATCAAACATGCTAAAGGTGTATATTTACTTGATTTGTTTGTTAAATATTCTAGCAAACTGCCAGGATTTATCATTCTTGTAATAATAGCATAATCATCAAAGATAGCTATAGCTCCTAAACTATTATTTCTGTGAATATCTTGAGTTACAAAGAATATCTTTTTTGAATCAAATAGATTAGTCGATATACCGATTTGTTGATCAAGTATCTCTAATGAATTTTTTATTTCAGTTCTCATAAAAGAAACTTCATCTTCTTTACCATTTGCTAAAGAAAGATATGTGATAATATCATCATAACCTGTATTGTCAATATATCCATCAAATAGACTAATACTATCACTTTTTCCTGAGTACTCTTTTTTATTTGTTTTTTTGAGATTTGTAATGATGTCTCTATCAGTATGCAAAGTAATGTTTGCCTTATTTATAGAATTATAACTGTTGTATCCATTTAAAACTGGTTGCATTATATCTCCACTATTAATATATATTTGCTTTTCTCCACTCATTGGATACCACGGAAAATATCCTGGTAGCAAGACTGCTTCTTGGTTAGAGTAAAATCGAGGATGATAACCACTATACTCAATAGATAATTGTGCATCAATAATTGGCTTATCAAAATGAATATGAACATAGTCTCCTTCTTGATTATAAGTCAATGAATCCTTTGAATTCAAACTCCTTATTTTATAGTTTTTATAGAGTGTAAAAGAGAAATCCTGTTGTGGTATTTGTGACTTTAATTGAAGCTCACCTTTTACATTTAATAATCTTTCTATTTTTACATTAAGATTGTAATCTGTAATTTCATAATTCACATCATTTGTTTTCTTTAATCCTTGTCTATTGTATGAAAAGAAATCTGAGAAGTATCCATCCCATTTATTGTTAATTCTCAATCTACTTTCTGGCAAAACTCCTCCAATCAAACTCATAACTAACACTAAATTCAAAACCACTATAGAAGCTTTTAAATAAAATCTTTTTTTCATATTTTGTCTATATAAATAAATAACAAACAGACTCAATAATAGTAATAACCAAAATAATAATAGATATTTTCTACCTATTTCATTTTGTAATCCATACATTGTATCTATACCCCATTCATTATTTTGATAGAAAATTTCAAAAGGTCTCTTAACAAAAGAAAATAATTGATCAATTGGAAAACTTGGTTGACTTTCCCAAATAATAGACTCTGACCATGAACTTGTAAAGAAGATAAATAAAATCATTTGGATAATAGAGATAGCTGTATTCTTAAACAAAGAGCATATAAAGGAAAGACTTATACAAATAATTTGAGGTATAGACATATTGACTATAAATTCAACAATAAATTTAGACAATGATATTTCTGGGATCTGAAACCACAAAAATATAAACATAACGATATTATAAAAAATAATAATTAGCAGGATATTGATATATGTGTATATCGAAAATATATTTCTATTATGATTTAAACTATTAATTAATTCTTCTTGGTTTGTGTTTTGAATTGACTTGAATATAGGAAATGTACAAAGCATCAAACAAGCTGAAAATATAAAGTTGGTTTTTACTAAAAATGAAAATGCATTATATCCCCCCATTCCCAAATTCATTAGATACATCATGAAACTTATATAAATAACAAATATGGCTAGTAAAACACCACTAAATTTTGGTGAGTTTTTCAAAAGATAGAGATGGATTTTCATTTTCTCTAATATGCTTTTCACTTAAATCATCTCCTTTCTTCAATAATTAAAGTGTTGTTTTATCTACTTAAGCTATATCATTAATTCATAACAAATAGTAGAAAAGGTTGAACTCTGCCAACCTTTAATCATCTTTCTTGTGGAAGACTTGGTGCAGTTGAACCTATGACAATTCTTCCACGTCCCGTTGTCTTTCCAGAGCCAGGGCTTAACGCAAGCATAAATATAGAAACATTATCTTGAGTATCTTTTAATATCGCACTATTACCAGCATATAAAGTTGTTTGAGCTTCAACCGTATTTGGATAAAACAGACCTAGCCAAGAACCCCAAATTTGCATAATCATTTTGCTGTTTGACCCAGAATCGTTAATCGCTCTAGCACTAGCATATTCTGATTCACCTATCCACCCCGTTTTTGATGCAATCGTTGTTCCACCCGTCGCATATGTATTAGACGATTTGTCATAAGCAAATACATTTGCTATTGAAAAGACACAGATTAATGTTACAACAAAAGTTTTTATTATTTTCTTCGATTTCTTTTATTCGCATCTTTCTTCTCTCTAGAAACCGTTCTTTAATTTTTCACTTCTTTGGTTTGTAATAACCCATTGGTGAACAATTATAATTTGTTTTCTTCACCATAATGATAATTGAGTTAATAATTCTTTTGATCAGAACCATTTTAGCTTCATCTTCCTTTCATAAATTTTCTTTACTTCATTATACTAAAAAAAAGCCTTAAAAAAGACTTCTTACACTGAACACACGTTTTTTAACACTGAAACGCAATATTCCAACATATAATAATCTAAATCAACAAATAAACAATGCATTTTAGCTTATTATTATCATATGAATATTCAATATTTCCATTATACTTTCTTACTATGTCCTGTATGATTTTCATACCATATCCATGCCCACTACCTTTTTTTGATACAAAATTTGGCATTTCATTTACATCATTAATCGTTTCTATTATCAAACGTGAAGCATTATAAATCATTTTAAATTCAACATGTCCATTTACTTCTAAAGATGCTTGGAACGCATTATCTAAAAGATTAAAAATAAGAGTACTTAAATCTTTTGGGTTCATTGACAAACCCTCGATTTCCAACTTAACATCAAATAGAATATTTGGATATTCTTTTGTCTTTGTCTGTATAATCGCATCTACATATATATTTCCAGAGGATAAAACATATTCATCAGTTATGTTATTAAATGATTCATTCATTTCCTTAATATATGCTTGTACCTTTTCTTCTTGGGTTATATTGCCAATAACTGACATATGATTTTTAAAATCATGTCTTATTTTTTTGATTTCTTCTTCTTTATACTTATAATTTTTAATATACTCTTCAATATTATGAAAAACTGCATTAGAAATTATTTCATTTTCTTTACGAAGAGATAACTCAACTGTATTTTTTAAAGAATAAATCAGCATTATCCACAAGATAATCAACGATAATAATATAATGATAGAATATACTCCACCTATATCATTGATACTATAACCAAAAAATATTAACAGTATAAACCAACAAGTAATATTTGCTATATTAAACATTTTTGCAGTATTAAGCATGATTTCCTTTTTAGGAATAATTTCATATTTATCCATTAACTTAAATGCTAAAATGCCTGTGAGATTAAATAATATAACCAAAACAAATCTAGAATACGATGGTATAAAACTTTCTAATATAGATATAACTTCAAAATATACCAAAACATTCATTATAAGATTGACTGCAACACTAAACAAAATATTATAGAGACACGTATAAAATAATAATACTGAGTTAAATTTACGATTTAATACACAGATCATTACATAATCACTAACAATAACCATTATATTTCTAAGAATAAATTCGTCCATATGTATAATATAATCACCAGTAACTATAAAATCTATAATTGTATATATTATAGTAATCAATATGAAATACTCTATCCGTGGGCGCTTATCCATATATTTGTAAAGACAAAAGATTATTGATATGACATATACAAAACAATATAAAATCTCTATTAACATTTAGAATCAACCCCTTATCATTATTTTGTTAACATTCTTATCTCTTTTGCTTTTTTAGAAGTAATTTTAAACTCAGTTGATACATCTCTTAAAATCAATTGTTTATTCACTAGTCCAATTATTTTAGTGGTATTAACTAAAGTACTCCTATCTATATAAATAAATTGCTTTCCTAATAACCCTTCTATGTTCTTCAAACTTATTCCTTTTATCACATAACTTTTACAATCATATACAAATCCAATATTTCTATTTCCAATATATTGAAAATAAATAATCTGATTCATAACAAACTTTTGAAAACCATTTTCGATCTTTAGAGTTATATACTTTTCTTTGGAAAGTTCATCAAGTACTTGATGAACTGTTTCTTTAAATTCAGCATTTGTTTCATTTTTTTCTATAAATCCATAAACATTTGGACCATATGCTTTTTTCATTGCTTCTTTTTGACCAGTTACAAAAACTATTTTTTTATCCCTATTATTTTTGGCATAGTCTAAGCCATTCATATCAGGCATATCAATATCCAAGAAAATAAGATCAAATTGAATATCTTCTTTATTCATTTCATGAACACTTAAAAACGAAAAAACTTCAAGAAATTCTAATTCAAGATTCCTTAGTCTTTTCTTCATAATAGTTAGAAACTCTTTTTGGTCATCTACAATTGCAACTTTCATCATCATTTCCCCCAATTAAACATGCAACAAGAACACTTAAATAAATATATGTAATCATATTGACAAGATAAAAACTAAAATAGTATAAAAGTAATATCATTAGACAATATGAAATAAATATGAATACAATTTTATTTATTTCTTCTAATATACGCTTTTTATAAATATAAACCAATAATAGTATGATGACTATATTGAAAATATAGTTTACTTTCATATAATAGCTTAAAAACATAATCAATATATAATTACTCATTGTAAGTATATAACACTTTAAAAATGTTTTTGCATGATATCCTTGTATTATTCTTCTTAAAGTAGCAAAAACAACTATATATAGAATTGTTTCAACAATTCTATTGATAGAATACGCAATGAAAAGTAAAGATAAAACTGTAATAGTTTGTGCTATTATTAATTCTAATGCAAAACGTAATGCATTCATATCTTTTTCTTCAATTATACTCATTTTAAATAATTGCTGGGAGATATATTCTCATATAGTTATCCTCTGATACATTATATCATTTCCTTCACATCCATAAAAGGTCGTTTTAACCCTATTTATGACAGTTTTACTCAATTTATATTATTTTTATCATCACTAAAAAAACAGATAAGTTTCCTTATCTGCTTTCATATATTCTTATTTATATTCTATAAGTGTTGATTTCTTAATACCCACTTGTTGGTTTGTATGAAATTTAGTCATCTTATGATTGTTATCAGAGACAACAACTAACATTGTAATATCATTAATACCTTCACTAGTTAATTTATCCTTATCATAACTGATTAATAAATCTCCAACTTCCAGTTCTTCTCCTTCTTCAGCATGTGCTTGTAATCCTTCACCCATCAAGTTCACAGTGTCTAATCCAACACGAATATAAAACATAACATCATCTTATCCCGCATCAAACCTTATAACATATAAATTTAAAATAAAAAATTTGCATATATTGAAATAAATTTTTTTTGCTTATTCTTTACACAACCTTTACTTATATATGAAGTTTAAATATATTTTTAACGATATAATATACATATCAATATTAATAAATAAAAAAGAAGGACTCTATTATGAAATTCAGAAAATTTATTGTTAGTGCATGTACAATGGGGTTTATTATTTTAGGAACCAGTTCTGTATATGCAGCAGATCAAATTCAACCAAGAGGTGCTTACTCAAAAGAATCAACATATAGTTTTTCTCGAGCTTTATACACAGAAGATAATTGGGTTGAGTCAAATGGAGTATTCTCTTTATATTTCTATCCAACGCAAGGAAAATCCGGAGCAAAACTTAAGGTTATGTTGCAATACAAAGGGAATGATGGATTTTATTATTATACAAATGATGAACGACAAGTCTCTTCGACTTCAAATGGAAATGCTGTTTTTTCAAAATTACCTAGCAAAAAGTATAGAGCTTATATTTATCCAAACACAACTGGTGTGACATATAGAGGTAAGGTGATTATGCATTGGGAATAGCAGGAGTGGATACTGATTTAATACCAAGTATTTTTGTTAGTATAACAATTTTTATGTCAATCATCACATATATAACAATGAGATATTATTTAAAGAAAAATTACTCTTTTATTTTCATAACTATGATTGTTTGTTATGTGATGTTAGTGATAAAATATCTGTTTTTTCCGATTCCTATTTTCACAGAAGAAATCAATGCTCATTTTTGGGAAACATATGGTGGTGACAGCCATTTCTTTCATTTCAATTTAACTGATTCATTCAACTATATTTATTGTACATTAATAGATAATCCAATATTAATCGTTAAATATATCATCATTATGATTCCCTTAGGAATACTCATTCACTATGCTTTTTCTAAGCAATCATTGTTTAAACAAATATTGATAGGTTTGGGTATTATGTTGAGTATTGAAACTATTCAAATTATTATCAATTATATAATTCATTATAGACAGTTTGTTTTTGATTTAAGTGATATCATTATTTATATGTTTGGCTTTATTATAGGTGTTTGTATATGGGCAGTAATTAAGAAGATTCCTTATGTTTATCAATGGATTCATGACAATTTCATATTTATTGAAAAAAGACAGGAGCAATAAATGCTTCTGTCTATTTATATTCTATAAGTGTTGATTTCTTAATACTCACTTGTTGATTTGTATGAAACTTAGTCATCTTATGATTGTTATCAGAGACAACAACTAACATCGTAATATCATTAATACCTTCACTTGTTAATTTATCCTTATCATAACTGATCAATAAATCTCCAACTTCCAGTTCATCTCCTACTTCAACATGTGCTTGTAATCCTTCACCCATCAAGTTCACAGTGTCTAATCCAACATGAATCAAAACTTCAATACCATCTTCATTTTCAATACCAACAGCATGTTTGGTATTATCCATAAGCATTGTGACTTTACCAGCGCAAGGTGCATGAATCTTACCATCACTAGGAATGATTGCGATTCCTTCACCCATCATCTTTGTAGAAAAGACTTCATCTGGTACATCTTCAATAGCTACACTTGTTCCATTAGCCATTGCATAAAATGCTTTTGTTTTCTTAGAAAAGAGTCCCATATTATTTTAATTCAGGCCAGAAGTCTTTGTTAGCTTCAATTAAATCATCTAAGATCAATTTAGCAACTCTAGCACTTGGTACAGTTTTAGACATTGTAATAGCTTGCCATAATTTTTGGTAACTTCCTTCAATATAAGCTTCTACAGTTAATTTTTCAACTGATACTTGTTGTTCCATTAAACCTTTTTGGAATTGAGGAATAGCCCCTTGTACAATTCTTTCATATCCATTAGTACCAACAATACAAGGAATTTCTACCATTGCAGTTCTATCAAAGTTTTCAATAGCTCCTTCATTAGGAACAATTAATAACATCTTTTCTTTTGTATTTTTAGCAATTGCACAAGCTAAATCTACGATATATTCGGCATGAGCATCTGGTTCAAATCCACCATTAACTGCAGTTCCTTTATCAATAATAGATTGACATGCTGTAAAGATATTCTTTTCTCTGTGTTCCATAACTTCGTTAGCACGAGTATGGTTAGGATCAGCATGTTCTACTACATAATCAGGATATAAATAATATTTTAAGTAAGTATTAGGAATTGTATTTGTATCTAAAGCATAAACATCTTTAGCTTTTGCAAATGTTTCCATCCAGCTTTGTTCAACATGTTGATTAGTTCCAGATAAAGCATCAGCAAATCCATTAGCTGCCATATGTTTCTTAATTTCAGGCATTAAATCATTACCATCTTTATCTTCAATCTTATGCCACCAACCAAAGTGATTTAAGCCATAATATCCTACAGACATTTCTTTTCTTGAACTTAAACCAACCATGCTTGCCATCTTTTCTTCTAAATCAATTGGCATATCACAAATATTTAAGATTTTAGAATTAGGTCTTAAACGTCTTGTTGCTTCTGCTACAATAGCAGCGGGATTAGAATAATTTAACATCCATGCATTAGGTGAATATTTTTCCATATGATCTAAGATTTCAATAACTCCAGTAATTGATCTCATACCGTAAGCAATACCACCTGGCCCACAAGTTTCTTGTCCTACAACACCATATTTTAATGGAATCTTTTCATCTTTTTCACGCATTGCATATAATCCAACACGAATATGACACATAACAAAGTCAACATCTGTAAATGCAGTCTTTGGATCAGTTGTATACGCAAAGTCCACTTCTGGTGCATTTTCTTTTAAATAAATTTCACATGCTTTTGCGATTGTTTCTTGTCTAGCAGCATTGTTGTCATAGAAAGTAATCTTTCTTACTGGAAATCTTTCCATATGATCTAATAATAATAAGCAGATACCTGGTGTAAATGTACTTCCTCCACCAGCAATTGTAATTGAATATTTTTTATCCATTTTCTTTTCCTCCGTGTATTTTTTACATTAATCTGATTGTTGCAAACAAACTTATTGAACTCATAAGTATCACAATGAAACTACCCCCACCAAATAGAAATGTTTGTTTCACTGATACTGTTTTAATGATTGATAATATGTGAATATCGTAATATTTAACTGCACAATAGAAGACATATGCAAGTACCATAAAGTAGAATGCATTTAAAGTTAAAGCTTGAGCAATAAGGAGTAATGCCATATTCATACAAGCAAACTTATAATCTTTATCTGCTAACTTATTTTGTATAAGATGAACTAGGTAAGCGATATACGGATTAAGCATAGCGATAAGAAAGATAATTGTTGTACTTGGATCTTTAACTAAAACTTCTTGAAATGTTATAGCATTCATCGATGCTTTTAATGATACATACAAATAACATAGAATTGGTGTTATCGATAAGAACGCTTTTGCTATAAGGAAGTTACGATTTAACCTTTTCAATGCTTTGTTTTCTTTGTGTTTTGTTTTCATATTATCATCCTGCTTTCTTTTTTATAATAAACCCTCAAATTCTTCTCTTACTGTAGGAACTTTTAAACCAACAATAACTTGAATATTTGTTTTAGTAGCTTTAATACCATGTGTACCAATCGCTTTAAATTGTGTATCAGATTGAACCAAACCTTCATCTTTTACATTAACTCTTAAACGTGTTGCACAATTTGTAACATCAACAATATTATCTTTTCCACCCAATGCATCTAAGATTAACATTGCTAAGCTACCTTGTTCTCCACCAAGTGCTTGTTTTTCTTTAAAATCAGCTTTTGAATGGAACTTGATTTCTTCTTCATCATCTTCACGACCTGGTGTCTTAAAATCAAATTTCAAGATTAAAGTTCTAAAGACTATGAAATAAATACCTGTAAAGATTAGACCAATAACTAATAATGATAAGTATGTTGGCCAATGACTAGCCATTAAAGGAATAAAGTTTAAGGCAGACATTTCTATTAAACCACCAGATAAAACTCCTACAACTCCAAATAAATAAGCTATAGTTGATAATGTTGCTGCTAGAAGAGCATGAACAACAAATAAGACTGGTGCTATAAATAAGAATGTAAATTCAATAGGTTCTGTAACCCCACATACAATTGCTGTTAAAGTAATAGGAATTAATAAACCAGCAATTTTCTTTTTCTTACTATCTTTAGCAGTCACATAGAATGCTAAAGCAATACCTGGACAACCAAAGATTTTAGATAATCCTGTAAGTGTTGGCCATGCATAAGGTGCCATTTCTTTTAATGATTGCCCACCTGCTGCTAATTGAGGTAATGCGTTTGCCCAAGTTGAGTAAACTCCACCATTAACAACTGCTGAATCATAGAAGAATGGGAAATAAAGTAAGTGATGTAATCCAAATGGAATTAAGATACGTTCCATGAATATGAAGATCCAAACTCCAACTGCTCCTGCACCTGAGATAAATGTTTGGAAACTTCTCATTCCACCTTGAACCATTGGCCAAAATGCTGCAGATAACAATGCTACTGGTATTAATACAAAGAACCCTACAATAACTACAAATGAAGAACCACTAAATGTTCCCATCCATTCAGGTAACTCTGTATCAAAGAAACGATTGTGTAAGAAAATAACAATCCCTGAAATAATTAATGCTCCAATCATACCCATATCTAATGTTTTGATATTGGCTACCATTGTTAAACCACTTGTGCCCCCTGCTTCAGCAGCAAAGTTCACACCAAATGTTCCACCCCATTGACTTAATATAGTACTTAAGAAATATTGGAATGTTAAGTATAGAACCAATGCTTCCATACAACATCTTGCTTGTTGTTTTTTAGCAAGACCTATAGGTAATCCAACAACGAATATTAATGGTAATTGATTAAATACTGTCCAGCCACCTTGTAAGATAACATTCCAACATTGATACCAAAGCCCATCAGGATTCGCAAGTCCACCCATGATTGCTTCCGTCGTAAACAACGTTCCAACACCAATTGTAATCCCCGCAAATGCAAAGAGTAATACAGGTGTAAACATTGCTCCTCCGAATCTTTGAATTTTTTGCATCATATCATTTTTCCTCCCTCGTGATATTTCTTGCACACTCATAGTAACCCCTTACAAATACAATTACAATAGTTCTACATGACTTAGGGACAAGGTTGAATTATCAAATCATTATCACATTACCCGTGAATTTTCACACTAAAAAAAGCATTGAATTACTCACAATGTCGGCAACTTAAGGTATTGATGAAATATCATGTTTATGTATTTTAAAATCTAAAAACGAAGAAAAGGATCA
>JAVWHX010000040.1:0-20343 GCA_036639875.1 Coprobacillus sp. | reverse complement strand
ATGATCCTTTTCTTCGTTTTTAGATTTTAAAATACATAAACATGATATTTCATCAATACCTTAAGTTGCCGACATTGTCATGATAACTGGGCTTTTATCCATTATAATATTTGTTTTCCTTATCGTAGAATCTAATGCAAGAACTTTGTATCACGTTGAACACATTCTTCTTATTTATATATATATGTTAATAATAATATCATTCCAATTCTATCCTTATTTAAGCAAGACCCTTTAGAAATTTTAGGAGTTGAAGATTAAGTTAAAAGTGACTTCCTCTTTTACTGATTAGTTAATTTCAAGGGATTTATATAAATACAATAATGAATTTTCTCAAAAAAAGAATGTTGCAAGCATGCATCATTCTTCTTTATATTTTTAACATATATAAACGAGCTGATTCTCCATTCACAATAATATCTTCTTGATATTCAAATCCATACTTCTCAAATAAACCAGTATGTTCAGTATAAAGATATATTCTTTTAATCTTAAGTGCTTTCATATTTTTCTTAACACTTTCTAACATTACTTTTGAAACACCTCTTCCTCTATATGTTTCTTCAACATATAAATTACATAACCAAGGATATAAATCCGGGCGTGTTGGTGCATCATCCATAGCAAATTGGTATATTCCAACAATATTCCTATTTATTTTTGCTACAAATGTTTGCGGAATACGATCCTGACATAGACTATATTGTAAACGAATAACAATTTCATCCAACGTATAACCTTCCTTTTCTCCCCACCATTCATACATCCAATTTGCAAGCTTTACAATATCTTTACCATTAAAGGACATTGCTTTTTCTACATTAACGTTCATTCCTTACCTCTTTTCTATATTTTTTTTCTAAACAGATAACGATATTATGAATAATCAGATCAAACTTCTAACTCTTTATAAATATTTCTCTCTATTTACTGTGAGTATAATTGATTTATGATTATTCTTCAACTATAAAAACTCATATTTAAAAACCACTTGATTTTAATTGCTAATTAGACCTTTTTTCGCTTATTTTGGTTAAAACTGCAATACAAAAAAAGTCATTGCTTTAGCAACAACTCCTTCATTATGCGTTTTTCTTTTTTAACATCATAACCATTACAAACCCAATAACTCCTAATATCACAAAACATAAACCATCAATATAGAATAAACCTCTTAAATTATCTATCCATGCTAGTTTTTGAAGAATAAGACTACCATAAGGACTTAAGAAAGATCCTAAATTAAAACCAACCAATAATAAAGATGTAGCTAGCGTTTTATTTTGAATAGAACTTGTATTAATCTTATTAATAAGATAAGGCATAATCATTCTAAAACCAAATCCTACAACAAATCCACCTAATATTGTGAATACAATATTTGTAGACATACCAATTATAAACATTGCTGTGGCTAACATAAACAATCCAACTACAAATATATAATCCTTTAAAACCTTAAATACCTTTCCAAATGCAAAACCACCTAACATTGATCCAAGACTCAGTAACATTATCACAGTACTTCCATCACTAGCACTTCCAATATTTTCAGCTGCAATTAATGATGAAACTTTAATACCCATTGTCATATATAATATCGCAACCATAAAGATAAAACCAACATATCCAAATACAGGTAAGAAGTTTCCTTTTGTTTCTTGTTGTTTGGTTTGTTGACTTTGATTTTTAAGTAACATATCTTTTGTATCAATCTTAGGCACAAACTTTGTAAATAATATTAATACTGGTACAGCAATAAAATAAGCATAGAATGGTGCTTGCCAGTTTAGTCTTAACAATTGACCAGCAATAAATGTAATCATCATACCACCGATTCCTTCACAAGCACTCTGAATACCAAACAATGAAGACTTCTCTTCACCATCATAGAAATAGTTAATCATTGAAACTAACAATGAATTAAATAAACCAATTCCAAATCCTAATGCTGCTCTTGATATTAAAACAATATAAAAGTTATCAATAAATGCAGGTATTGTTCCTGATATAATAACAATGAATAAACCTAAAACAATTGTTTGTTTATAACCTAATCTTTTTGCTATAAAACCACTTATGAAAACAGAAATCATCAAGAATAAAGATGATATTGTTGTTAACATTTCAACCATTGATAAAGGTATATCACTAAATGCTTTTGCCATAGATGGAATATTTGCATTAATAGCTGGTGCACTTGCAACAATTAATGAAGCTGATAGTAATGATACTTTTAGAATAAACCCTCTTTTCATAATACTCACTCCTTTTCATCAACATCCTAAACTATGAAGTCAACTCCAAGGCAAGAACTTTTTAAAAAAAGATATAACTTTTTTGTTATATCTTGATTAATTCCTAATTTTAAATGTTTTTCCTGCCATTTTATATACCAAATAACATGCAAGAATACAATAAATAATACAGAAAACGATTGTTGAAATACCAAAAGCAAATATTGGTAATTTCAATTGTATAAATAGATAACATAGAAAATATGTCGCTGATGTTGCTATCATATATGTTGAACTCTTCACTTCAGTTTGCGCATTATATGGTTGCAATAAATAATAAAGTACCAAGTAATGAGTTGAAAAGAAGATACTTAAACAAACGATTGATACTATAATAATGACATAATTAATGAGTTCTGATCCACCACTTAAGAATAAAAGAATAGATATCCCTACCCCAATTGTTATTGCAGGTAAAAGATTAATTTTAATCATATCTCTTAAACGAATCTTAAACAATGCTAAGACATGTTTGGGTTGACGATAAAATGTATATGTTAACATACTATGATCACAATTCACAAACATAGCTTGCGTTACATTCTTTGTTGTATTTAATAAATACATAACAAATATCATTATTGGCAATGCCATCATAACACTTTTTATAATGTAGTCTTTTATTAACGGCTCAACATTAATAAAGATAATGAGGATAATAAGGATACATAAGATAATATAGAATTGACGAAATGCTGATTTCCATAAAATTTTCTTATGTCTTTTTACAAACAATTCATTAAAATATTCATATCCAGTCTTTTGACTTTGAATATTCTCATCAATATTAATCATATCTTGATAAGACTTATTCACAATTTGTGTATAATTTGTATTTAACACTGCATTAACATTCTTTAAGAAATCATGATACATTTGATGAAATACTGGATATTTAAAGATATGAATCATACTATAGATACCACATATCATAGCTATCATACTTATGATAATAAAAGCTATCAACGGAACAACAATACCGAAGTATGGTAAGCTATAAGCTATTCCTAGTATAACCATTGTCATTATCCATAAAGGCTTAGAAAGATTATTTTCATTATAGATGTTTTTATTATTTTGATATCTTACAAAACAATAATAAATATAAACAGTCTTTATACTCCCTATAAATAAAGGAATAAGTAAACATAACCAAATTGGCATTCCCATTGGTAATCCTAAAATAAGCAAAATAACAAATAATCCAACGAAATGACGAATCATACTATATATATACTCAGATAAAGCATATTTTTTTGAATCCATTTTCATTAATATAATCGCATAATATTTATCTTTACTTGGATTAAATAAACCTGTATTCATATACATACCAATAATAGATAAACATATAATAATAGTTACAAAAGTATTTATATAAGAAGTTTTATATAATGATAAAGGTAAAATAATCATTAAGAATACATACAGGTATTTACCTAAGAACATAGTCATAAGTTCATATAAACAACTGATTATATTTGCAAATGTCTTCAATCCTTTATGACTATATAGTGAAGTTGGTAATAATTTTTTAATAATAGGAATTTGTTTAATTGAATAAATGATTGTATTGACTCGATAAGTATTTTTTAATCTAAAAGCTATTTTAAATGTCTTAAACATGTTGTTCATCCCTTAAAATATCAATAATCTTTTCTTTGAACTGATCATCATTCAAATCATCTTGGTCAATTAAAGTCAACTTTCCTTTATTCAAAATAACAATTTCATCACAAAGATCGACTGCTAATTCCATGATATGCGTAGAGAATATAATAATATGATCTTCTTTCATATGTTTTAATAATCTTTTCATTTCATCCGCAACGACAACATCTAAAGATGTTAAAGGTTCATCTAATAATAAGATATCTGGATTTGCAATAAAGTTAATTAACATTTGCATCTTATTCTTCATACCATGTGAGAAATCTTTTAATAAACGATTTCTATCTTCTTCTAAGATATTCACAAGATCAAAGTATTCATCAATTGTCTTAAGTTCTTTAATATCATCTTGATTAATTTCTATAAAGAACTTTAAGAATTCTCTAGCTGTTAAAAACTCAGGAACAATGGGAGTTGATAAGACATATCCAATATCACTTAAACTTACTTTTCTTTCCCCATTATCATCAATATAAAAGCGTCCACTATCAACTGTTATATCTTGATTTAAACAATTAAATAAAGTTGTTTTCCCAGCACCATTTCTTCCTAATAATCCATATATCTTTCCTTTAGAAAAACGAAAACTAATATCTTCTAATACTTTCTTTTCTTCAAAGCTTTTTTCTACTTGCTCAATCACTAGTTCCATAATATTCCTCCTTGATATCTGTATCATAATAGTATTCCCTAGGGGCATGTCAAACATTTTTTATTATTATAACACTTCATACTGATATAATCTATTTATTCATTATGAATAATGATATAATAGATTTAACTTGACATGGAGTGGACTCCAAGTGATATGATTTATGAGAATAAGGAGATAACAACAATGGAGAAATCAAAAGTTTATTTTTGCGATATGCATACTGGAAGAATGAATCTTCCTGAGAAGTTAAAGTATTTAATGAAGAAAGCTGGTTTTGAAGATATTCATTTTGAAGATCAATATGCAGCTATTAAGGTGCATTTTGGAGAGCCAGGAAATCTTGCTTTTTTAAGACCTAATTATGCTAAGGTTGTAGCTGACTATGTTAAAGAATTAGGTGGTAAGGCATTTGTTACTGATTGTAACACTTTATATGTAGGTGGAAGAAAGAATGCTTTAGATCACTTAGATAGTGCTTATATGAATGGGTATAATCCATTTCAAACTGGTGTTCATACAATAATTGCTGATGGATTAAAAGGTACTGATGAAGCATTGGTTCCTGTTAATGGTGAGTATGTAAAAAATGCTAAGATTGGTCAAGCCATTATGGATGCAGATATCATTATTTCTTTAAATCATTTTAAAGGACATGAATTAACTGGATTTGGTGGAGCTCTTAAGAACTTAGGTATGGGATGTGGTTCTCGTGCTGGTAAAATGGAAATGCATAGTGCTGGTAAACCAGAAGTTGACCAAGATCCTTGTATAGGATGTGGACAATGCATTAAGATATGTGCTCATAACGCTATTACGATTACTGATAGAAAAGCAACTATCGATCACAACAAATGTACAGGATGTGGACGTTGTATTGGTGTTTGTCCTAAAGATGCTATTGCTGCTGAAAACAATGAAGCAAATGATATCTTGAATTATAAAATTGCTGAGTATACAAAAGCAGTTGTTGATGATAGACCTTGTTTCCATATTTCATTAGTTATTGATGTATCACCATATTGTGATTGTCATAGTGAAAATGATATTGCTATTGTTCCTGATGTTGGAATGTTTGCATCATTTGACCCTGTTGCTTTAGACCAAGCATGTGCTGATGCTGTTAATAAACAACCTGCAATTGCAAATAGTTTATTGGACAAACACGGGCATCATCATCATGATCACTTTACTGATGTCTCTCCTGAAACAAACTGGCATTCTTGTTTAGAACATGCCGAAAAGATTGGTTTAGGAACACTTGAATATGAATTAATTGAAATTAAATAGGACTCTCACGAGTCCTGTTTTTCATATTCTTTAATTAAATCTTGATTTTTTACAACAAAATCATAGTTATAAACTTTTTGTACTGTTGATAAACGAAGTTGTTTCCATATTATCGCAGCAACCTTAAACTTATCTCTGTATACACTATTTCTCTCATCATTACAAAAATCCTTTGCAAATTGATTCCATTGACATGCTGAACTATCGAATACAGCATAATCATTTGTTCCAAAATATACACCTATCAAATCTCTGACTGTAAAATCCTTGTCTTTCGTTTGTCTAACCTTCTTAATTGCTGCCGCCATATTTGCTGTAAATTTAAAGTTAGTAACACCAACTTGTTTACCAAAAAATTCACGATATTCATTTCTCATCGCAAAACCACTTTCTAACAACTTTGTATCTAATGTTAATTCAATATCTTTTTTCTTAACACTTATTCTTTTCTGTGGTTTTATAATATTTCCTTTAAAATACTCTTCAATAAAATGACTTAATTCTTGTTTATTTCCAATATGATCCAAACCATATTCTTTACATATACCTTGCAGTTCTTCCTTATACCAATAGTACTTTATAAACTCATCAAATGTTTTTATATCTTTAAACAAAGGTCTTTCCATGTCATATCTCCAATCATTATCATTAACATTATAACATATCTTCCTCAATAATTGTTTTATCCTTTTTCAATGCTTTTATATATTCAATCATGAACAAAATTCCTGCACATAATAACGAAGCACCTAATCCAGTATAAAATACAGCAATAAAAACCAAAGGACATAATTCTAGTACTCTTATACCAATACCAAATGTTATCATAAAGGCCATAATACAGAATGCTTTTATATCAAAGAATTTTAAAAAGAATTGCTTCTCTTGATAAGCAAGAATTCTTTGTGTATGCTTCTTAACCATTTTTGAAAAAACCATCAATTGAAATATTAAAAATATAATCATAGATAATGAAATATTGGTAAATGTTAAGTAAGGAGCATAATCACTTACACCAATACGTAAGACATTAAATCCTGCAAATCCCCAAACAAGTCCAGCTAGCAATAATAAATAATTTTTATAGATTTTCATGCAAAACCTCCTACTTATGAACAGTGTTCATTATAGCACTTTGTTCCTCCATGTCAATTGATATACTTTAGATATTCATGCTTCTTTGGATCAGTATTTGGTATAAGAAAAGAGAGTCCTTAAACTCTCTAATGTTTCATTGCATAATATACAGCTCCAATAAGTCCTGCATCGTTGCCTAACTTAGCTGCTGTAATTTCTAAATGTTCTTTAAATCTAGGCATTGCCTTTTCAAGTACTCTTTGACGTATTGGCTTTAAGAATAATTCTTCTTGTTGACATACTCCACCACCCAAAACAATCATTTCTGGGTTAAAAATATGTGTTAAGGATACTAATCCTATAGCAATATTATCCAACCATTCATCAACAATAGCTGTTATCTTTTCATTATGATTATGAACATAATCATAGATTAATTTACCATTAATCTCTTCAATAGATTCCTTAATGTCTAATTCATCATATTGAGCTTTAACCATTTTAATAAGTGCTGTTGTTGCTGCATATCTTTCATAACATCCAACATTTCCACATGAACATTGAACACCTTTATGATCAATTGAAAAATGTCCTAATTCTCCTGCAATCCCAACATTACCTAGTAAGATATCACCATTAATAATAATACCTCCACCAACACCTGTTCCGATTGTTATTCCAATAACATTATCTTTATCTTTAGCAGAACCTATCCACTTTTCACCAATAATCATACAATTAGCATCATTAACAACTGTTGTATGTTTATGATACTTATCTTCAAAGATAGCTTTAATAGGTGTTTGATCCCAATTATCAATATTGCCTCCAACACCAATAACTTTACCTTGATTTGTATCAATTTGTCCAGTTGCTGAAACCCCAATCTTTTCTATGTTTTCAATAGATTCATGGTTATCTTTTAAGAATAAATCAATACTCTTTAAAACTGTTTCAATAATGGGTGTCTTATAATGATCAAAACTTACATCATAATTATCTTTACATAATATCTTTCCTGATTCATCAACAATTCCTAATTTAACTGCAGTACCACCTATATCTACACCTAAATACTTCATCGTTATTCCTCAATCGCTTTAATAAAGCGAGTCGCTATTTCTAAAGGTCTTGTAATAGCACCACCAACAACAACTGAAGTTGCTCCTAAAGCAAACATCTTTTTAGCTTGTTCTGGGTAATGTACTTTTCCTTCTGCAATGACTGGAATATCGATGTCTTTAACAAGTCTTTCTACCAATTCAAAATCAGGACCTTCACCTTTATTTTTTGTTTCTTCTGTATAACCACTTAATGTTGTTCCTACAAAATCAACTCCATTTTTCCATGCATTGATTCCATCTTCATAACTAGCAATATCAGCCATTAATAATATATCAGGATATTTATTCTTAATCTGTTTGATAAGATCATTGATTTCAACATTTCCTGGATGTAATCTCAATGTACAATCTAATGCTATAACATCTGTATTCGCTTCTACCAATTGATCAATTTCATCCATTGTTGGTGTTATAAAAGGTTCAAAACCTTCATAATTCTTTTTAATTAATCCAATAACAGGTAAACCTGTTTCTTTTTTTATCGCAATAACATCTCTTACACTATTTGTTCTGATGGCACAAGCACCTGCCTGAGCAGCAGCTTTAGCCATTAGATGCATAATTGTATCGTTTTCTAAATATAATGGTTCACCTGGTAAAGCTTGGCATGAAACAATAAGATGACCCTTAATTGTTTCTATTAGTTTTTTCTTATCCATTTCTTGTCCCTTTCCTATAGAATAAATTTTAAATTTTCATCTTCAAAAGCATTAATCAATTCATGTTCATGTTTTACAAACTGAAGTAATTTTTTTTGACAATTGAGTTGTTCAAATAATTTCTTATGACTCCATGCAGGTGTTTTTGTATCTAACATAGCACTTGCAAGTAAAACATCTGCTTTTACTAATGATGTAAAATTTATCATATCTATATAATCTAATTTATTTAAGATTTCTTCTTTTCTATTATTTAGAGGATCAAACCATCTCATATAATAACGAATATCTTCACTCATTCCACTTTCTTCATTTCTTTCAATCAATTCCCTTATATCCACTAACATAGGATATAACATAGAACATTTCTTTATACGAGGATTAAGTGCTGCTAAAACGAATGCAATAGCAGCTCCTTGATCCCTTCCAAATGAAATCATTCTTTCGCTATCAATGCCCTCTAACTCTTCAACTATCCATGACAACAACAATGCATCTAAATAGACTTTATGATAGTACAAATCTTCAACTTGACCATCAATACCTTTCATAATATGCCCACATACTGTTGTTCCTACACTATTAAGAGTATCAAGACTTTGTCCACCTTGTCCTCTACAATCCATAGCTACAACTGCATAATTTAAAGCAACATATCTTGTGATATGAAACCAGCCTTGAGAACTGGCTTGATAACGATGAAAATCAAAAACAACTGGTACTTTCTCTTGATGGTTAGGTCTTATATATTTGGCATATATCTTTGTTCCATCAAAGCTAGTAAATTCTAAATCATAATATATAGCTTGAGAATTCAAACATTTTCTTTGAGTACAATGATAAGAAAGTTTTACTTTTCTTAATTGTTCAACTTGTTTTTGCCAATATTCTATAACTTGATTATTCATTGTTATCACCTAAGAAATTTAATATTTCATCATCAAACACAGGTATTTCTTCATGTCCATATTTAGGGAAATAATGGATGTTTTTAGAAGATGTTATGTTGTTGTATACTGCCATTTGAGTAAGTGGCGGACATATTTGATCACTTAAACTACAACCAAACATGACTTCTGCTTTTATTGATGAAGCAAAATGATGAACATCAAAATACCCCATCTTTGTAAAGATTTCACTTGTTCTTTTACCAAATGGATCAAACCATCTGAAGTAATAACGAATACCTTCGTAAGCTACTGTATCACTATCCAATTCATAAACTTTTTGAAAATCACTTAAGAAAGGATAAAGGATAACTGCTTTTTTTATATCTATAGGATGAAGCGCAGCACAGACAGTCGCTAATCCACCACCTTGACTTGCTCCATTTACAAATATCTTATCCTTATCAATACCATCTAACTGTTTCACTATATTCATTAAGATTCGCATATTTTGATACAGTTTAACATAGTACATATCTTTAGGCTCACCATCTAATCCTGCAACAAGATGACCACTTACTGTTGTACCTACATATCCACCACTATCTTGGCTTTTACCACCTTGGCCTGGACAGTCTAAAGCGACAAGTGCATAACCCATACCAGCAAATGTAGCAAGTTCAAACCAACTTCTTGATGAACCAGGATAACCATGGAATTGCATAACAACAGGTATTCTTTTATCTGTATGAGGTCTTATATATTTAGCATACAGTCTTTCTCCTCTTATACCTTTAAAATATAAGTCAAGAAATTGACATGCTGGAGATGAGATATCACTTTGTTGAATTGTATACTCTAAAGTTATATTGTCTGCTTCATTCATACGCTCTTGCCAAAATTCATTAAAGTCCAATGGCTTAGGCGTAACACCTTTATAATCTTGAAGCATTTCATCTTTTTCACTAAACACAATTATTCCTCCCTACAAAAAGAAACTTTCATTTCATCAAATCCTTGAATACAAATTTGATATTTATAATCTTTATTTTCTACAGGATAATCATCTCTATAATGACTACCTCTGCTTTCTTTCCTTAATAACATTGCTTGTAACAATGCTTTAGATAAATGAAGTGCAGCTAACAATCTCGTTGTTTCAATATAATTGTTTTGATTTGAGTATTCACATGATTCTTCAATCATTTGAAGTTTATCAAGTGCATAGCGAAGACCCTTTTCATTTCTAACAACCATCGCATAAGTAGACATTGTCTTTCTGATTTCACAAAGATGTTTATCAGCATCTTTTATACATCTTAAATCAAAATCAATCTCTTCTTTAAAACTAACTTCATTATCCTTTAAATAAGTTTGTATACTTTGACCTACCCTTTTACCAAATACCAATCCATTAGCACTAGATAAGCCACCAATACGATCTGCACCATGCATTCCGCCTGTTGCTTCTCCACAAGCATATAAACCTTTTAAACCTGTATAACCATTTTCATCTATTCGTATTCCACCATTTGCTGCATGATAGAATACTCCTAAATGAATATCATCTTCTATATCAATATGTTTTTCTTGTTTTAACCAATCAAAATATGTTTGAATAAATTCAATATTTGTATCTTTTAATAAGGAATCATGTCTAGCAATAAGACTATTATGATCTTTTATAAAATAATTATATAAATCGATATCTATTTTTTTTGAAGGAAGTCTAGAAGTAAAAGGACCATATGTTGAACGAAGTTCTAATAGTTCTTTATCTTCTTTGTTTATAAATATCTGTTGATTATGATTATAAAAGTTTGTGTATTTATACATCTTTTCATTATAGATAGTCTTAGGTGAAGGAGAGGTAAACCCAAGCATCATTTGTATAAATTCTATATTCACTAGACATGCTCCACATTTTAAAGCTAAATACTGACCTATTCCATTAATATCAAGTGTATTCAATCGATATTGATATAAACCACCAAATCCCCCGCTTGCTATAACAATACTTTGACATGCAATATAAGATAATTGCTTTTCTTGATCACAAACAATAACTCCACATACTTGTTTATCATCCATAACAATATCAATAACTTCATGATATTCTAAGAATTCAACATTTCTTTCTTTTAACTTCTGAGTACAAGTCTCTTTTAAACTTTTAAAGAGAAGTCCATTCCAATTCCTTTGTTTATAATCAAAGCAAGGAATAAATTCTTTTTGTGATTGATCAGTTGCTTGTTTTAATTGAACACCCATATCTTTGATTTCATTAATTCCATCATTAATATTATCAACAAAAAAATCAACCAATCTCTCATTACACATATTACAACCAACATCATGTATTGTCTTTTTAAGACTTTCTTTATCATTATTATCTTTTGGACCAACAAGACCAAGGCCCCATGTTCCTGGATAGAAGGAAGAACCACTAAATATATGCGTACTGCTCGCTATCATAACGTGGTAACCAGTTATTTCCATAGCAGCCCTGATTCCTGCAAGTCCTGCTCCAATGACAAATACATCACATTGCTTATCAAACTTTAGTTTCATCTTATAAAGTATCTAAGAAGTCTACCCCAGTAATATTGTGTTTTTCTTTAAGTGCTTTATAAGCTTTTTTAAGTTCTACTTCTTCTTCAGGAGTTACATTACTAAATGGTCTTCTACAGTATCCCGCATCAACACCTAACCATTTAACAATTGTTTTCATAACTGAATAGAATGATGGATAAGATAGAGCTAACATAATAATTTCAACAGCTTGTTGTTGTAAATGAGCTGCTTTATCCATATCTTTTTCTTGAACAGCATTATAAATATTAAGAAATAATTCAGGCATCATATTATAGAATGAACCAATAATACCATCAGCTCCACTTATAATACCATTCATTGCCATTTCATCAGCTCCAGAATAAACTAAGAAATCTTTTCCTACTTCATCTTTAATTTGAGTGATTTCATATTGTGATAATGCTGTATATTTAATTCCAGCAACACCTTTAATCTTAGCTAATTTCTTAATAGCTTCCATTCCTAATAATCCAGCTAGAGGAACATTATATACAATCATAGGGATATCTACTGCTTCAGCAATATCTTTATAATAATTGATAATTTGTTCTTCATTAAATCTCCAGTAGAATGGAGGTACACTTGATATACCAGTTGCTCCTACATCCTTAGCATGTTTAGCTAAATCAATAGAAATCTTAGTTCCAATTGCTCCAACATGAACAACAACAGGAACTCTACCTGCAGTTTCATCTATAACAATTTCAACAACATGTTTTCTTTCTTCACCAGTCATTGTAAAACCTTCACCAGTAGATCCAGTTAAATATAAACCATCAACACCTTTATCAATCAAATAAGAAACAAGTGCTCTCATTCCTTTTTCATCAACATTTTCATCTTTATCAAACACTGTTAATAAAGCTGGTACAACACCTTTAAAATCCTTTATAGTAAATTCCATTTATTTACCCTCTTTCTTCATAAGTTCATCAGTAACGTGACAAGAAACAAAATGTTCCTCACCATCAATGATATATTTTTTTAATTCTGGTCTTTCAACTTTACACTTCTCAATACATTTCTTACATCTTGGATGGAAATGACATCCTTGAGGTGGATTCACTGGACTAGGAACATCACCCTCTAAAATAATACGTTTAGATTTTTTATCTAAATCTATGACTGGAATAGCAGATAATAATGCTTCAGTATATGGATGTAACGTATGATTAAAGATTTGTTCTGTCTTTGCTAATTCAACAATCTTTCCTAAGTACATAACTGCAATTCTATCACTGATATATTCAACAACACTTAAGTTATGTGTAATAAAGATATAAGTTAAGTTTCTTTCTTCTTTAATTTTTTTAAGAAGATTTAAGACTTGCGCTTGAATAGAAACGTCTAATGCACTGACTGCTTCATCACAAACAATTAATTCTGGATTGACACATAATGCTCTTGCGATACCAATACGTTGTCTTTGTCCACCAGAGAATTCATGAGGATAACGATCCATATATTCTCTTCTCATATTAACTGCTTCCAAGATATCACCAATAATTTGACGTCTATCTATTTTTAATTTAATTCCAAATTTCTTTAATGGATCAGATAAAGATTGATAAATTGTAAATGAAGGATTTAATGATGATTGAGGATCTTGGAAAACAATTTGCATTTTCTTACGAGCTAACATCATATCTGTTTTATTTAATTTACGTAAATCTTTAGGTTCTGATTCTTGAAAATGGAACATCATTTCACCAGCAGTAGGTTTCACTAATTGTAAAATTGATTTTCCTAATGTTGTTTTACCACAACCAGATTCCCCAACTAAACCTAATGTTTCACCACGATAGATTGTTAAATCAATATCACTAACAGCTTGAACATTAGCAGTAACTTTATTAAAGAATCCACTACGAATTGGGAAGAATGTTTGAACACCTTTTAATTCTAATAAAACTTCTTTTTGTTTACTTTCCATTTTCTTTTACCTCCCTGTGTCTCCAGCAACGAACCATATGTCCATTACCAATATCTTCTTCAGGTGGCATTTCTTTACATTTATCACAGAAATAATCACATCTTGGCCCAAATTGACAACCTACTGGTCTATCAAATGAATCAGGAGTTGACCCTTTAATTGGTTGAAGATCTTGTTCTTTCCCTTTTCCTAAGATTGGAATAGAACGTAATAATCCAACAGTATATGGATGATTTGGATTAGAAAGAACTTCTTTCACACTTCCACTTTCAATAATATTTCCCATATACATAACAGCAACATCATCAGCCAATTCACTTACAACACCCATATCATGAGTAATTAACATAATAGCTGTATCATTTTCTTTCTTTAACTTATCCATTAACTCAAATATTTGAGCTTGAATAGTTACATCTAAAGCAGTTGTTGGTTCATCAGCAATTAATACATTTGGTTGACATGCCATTGCCATAGCAATCATAGCTCTTTGTCTCATTCCACCTGAGAATTGATGAGGATATTCATCGATTCTTTTTTCTGGATAAGGAATACCCATAAGTTTTAATAAATCTAATGTTCTTTCTCTTGCTTCTTTTTTTGTTATTTTTTCATGGTTTAAAATATTTTCCATGATTTGATATCCAATTGTATAAACTGGATTTAAGTTAGTCATCGGATCTTGGAAAATCATAGCGATATCTTTACCACGTAAAGCTCTCATTTCTTTTCCATTTCTTTCTAACTCTTCAATATGAATATCACCTTTTTCACCATGATAGATGATTTCACCATTTTCAATTCTTGATAATCTAGGTAATAATTGCATAATACTTGATGCAGTTACACTTTTTCCACAACCAGATTCTCCTACAATACATAAAGTTTTTCCTCTATTGATTTGGAAAGAAACACCATTAATAGCTTTATTGCATCTTTGGTTAGTATAGAAATATGTTTGTAGATTATTAACTGTAATAATTGGTCTATTTTCCATCTTCTTTCCCCCTTATCCTTGTTGAGTTGGATCTGTTGTATCTCTTAAACCATCACCAACAAAATTAATACTCATAATAAACAATGAAACCACAATACCTACTGGTAACCATAACCACCAGTTATTTTGTAATGTAAACATATCTTGAGCTGAATTTAAGATATTCCCCCAAGTTGCGATTTGTAAAGGAACCCCTAAACCTAAGAAACTTAATGATGCTTCTTCTAAGATAAACATTGCTGTTGAAAGTGTAATGTTAACTAAGATTGGTCCAATAGCATTAGGTAACATATGTTTATAGCATATTATAAAATCATTAATACCAAACCCTTTAAGAGCTTGTACATATTCTTCTTCTCTGATTGTTAAGATTTGGGATCTTGCCATACGATATACACTTCCCCAACCAGTAATAATGAAAATAATAATTAAATTTGATAAACTTTGTCCTAAAATTGTAACTAATAATAATACCAATACAATTTGAGGGAAAGACATAAAGACTTCAGATAAACGCATTAATATTTTATCTAACCAACCACCTTTATATCCGCCATATACACCTAATAAAACCCCTATAGAAGCACAACCTAAGGCACTCCCAAAACCAACCAAAATAGAGATTCTACCACCATATAAAATACGAGTAAAGACATCACGTCCTACCTTATCAGTTCCTAATATATGAGCACTACTTGGTCCACTTAATGTATTTGTCATATCAACTTGTAAAGGATCATACGAAGTTAATAATGGTGCACATATAGAAGCTAACAAGATAACTAAAAATATAACAAGTCCAGCCACTGCTAATTTATTATTTAAGAGTTTACGTAGTGCACGACTACCACCCTTAAGTCCAAGCAATCCGGCTTCTTCAGCAATTCTAATTTTATCTAATCTTCTATCTAAACGACTTCTTTTCTTTGCCATAGTAACCTCCTAATCCAACTTAACTCTTGGGTCTAGTAATGCTTGAACGACATCAATAACGAAACTTGCAATCAAGACAGCCATAACTGTAAATAATGCTATCATCATAACAAGTGGATAGTTTTGAGCTCGAACTGCAGTTGCAAATGCACTTCCTACTCCTGGCCATCCAAAGATCGTTTCAACGATAACCGAACCACCAATTAACATTGGTAAACGGAAACCAATTAAAACAACAACTGGTGTCATAGCAACTCTAAATCCATGAAATAAATTAACTTTCCATTCTGGTAATCCTTTAGAACGTGCTGTTCTAATATATTCTTTATTCATTGTATCTAACATACTTGTTCTTGAATAACGCATAACCCCAGCAGTTAATGATATACCTAGCACTAGAGCAGGTAAAATCAAATACTGAATACGATCAAAGAACGAACTCATACCTGGAGCACTTCTCCCACCAACTGGCAGCCAGCCTAGATTCAATGCAAATATAAGTATACATATCATTCCAAAGAAGAACTGAGGAATACTTACACCTATCATCCCAGTGACAGTCAAAATATTATCTGTTGCTGTCCCTCTTTTAATAGCACTAATAACTCCTAAAGCACTTCCTAATAATGTTGAAATAAATAATGCTGCAATTGATAATTCTAATGTAGCTGGAATTAAATCAGCAAGAATATCTTTAATTGGTACACCACTAGAAATTGAATATCCAAAGTTACCTTGTAATAATCCAATAAACCAATGGAAATAACGCATTATAAATGGATCGTTTAAACCATAAGCATCTCTGATTGCAGCTAACTGATCAGGTGTAACATTCGCTATTTGATCTGGTGGTATTAAATGTGATACAGCATCACCAGGAGTTAACTCCATTCCTAAATAGATAAGGAATGTAATAATGATAATCATTGGAATCATTCCCAATATCTTTTTTAATATATATGTTAACATATTTTCCTCCTCATTAATAAAAGCTGGACTCAGCCAGCTTTTAAGTGAAATTGTAAATTAAATGATTACTTTAGTTCCCAATTTTGAATATTCCAGTTATAACAGAATTGTGGATTTCCTAATTTGTTTAAATCTACATTTCCTTCAACTTTTTTACTAGATACTACATAAATTGGTTGATAATATAATGGTATTGAGAACATAGTTGTACTTTCATATTTACTTAATTCTTTAAATGCAGCTAATTGATCTTCAGGTTTTGGTGATTTGTTAGTTGCATCAATCAATTCATTTAACTTCGCATCAGCTGGTGTATGTGAGTTAGATAATGAACCTGTACGATATCTATCATAGTATTCATGTAATGATAATGCAGCTACAGCAGCATAGCACATATCCCAATCAACAGCAGCTGGACCTTTTGTTTGGTCAGCAGGAGCTTTCCATAGTAATGAAGCTAAGTCACCTTCTACTAATCTGAATTTCATTTTAACACCAATTGTTTTCAAATTATCTTGAATAGCTGTCATGAAATCAACAGTTAATTGATCAGTATAATAGTAAACAACATCAAGTTCTGTATTTGCATCCCATTTTGCTTCAGCTAATAATTGTTTAGCTTTTTCTGGGTTGTATTTGTATGCTTCTAATCCTGTAGCCTTATCATCATCACCAGGGATTAAAACGTTAGCTGGAATAGCAGCACCATCAAATAAGTTTTTACCGATTGTTTCCATATCAATTCCATAACGAAGTGCTTGACGTACTTTTTCATTAGCTAATGGAGATACTTTACCATTCTTTTTGTTAGGGAATTTATTCACATAGAATAAACGAGTATATCTCACATTAACAGGTGTAGTTGAAATTTTATCATCACCTTTTAATGCTTTAATATCTGCAACACTCTTTGTGTAACCGAAATCTAATTTTCCACTCTTAGCATTGTTTACAAAGTTTGGATCACTATCTCCAGGGCTTGAAGTTAATGTAATGTTGAATTTAGCAACACCATTATAGTATTTATCAAATGGAGCTAATGAAGCATAGTCTTTCATTTGAACTTTGTCAACTTTGAATGGTCCAGAACCAACAGGACTTTGGAAATATTTGTCTTGTTGTAATTTTAATGGATCAACATTTTCTAAATGTTTTTTAGGTAATGGAGCAAATTGAGTAAATGTTAATAATGCATCAGGTGCAACTTTTTCAAAATTAATCTCAATTTTATTTCCGTCTACTTTAATTCCACTAAATGTAGCTGCTTTTCCACCCTCACTACCAGCAATTGCACTGAAAGTTGATTTGAATACAGCATTTAATACAGCAGTTTTTGAAGCATATTCAATGCTCCATTTTACATCTTCACCAGTGATTTTTTCACCATCATGCCAATAGATGTCATCTCTTAGTTCAAATGTTAATTTCTTACCATCTGCACTATAAGTGTAAGATTTTGCTAAAGCATCTTTATCCCCTTCAATAGGATTTAATTTTTCATCAGCAACAATCAAACGAGAATACAACACTTTGTTGTACATAAATGTTCCTGGGTTTAACCAAGGTGTTTCAAAGAATTCTTGAGGTCCTCCATTTGAATATAATGTTTTGGCTGATCCTCCCTTGTCGCCACCACAACCTACTAATGCAAATGCCATTATGAAGGCTAAAGAAGCAACGATTACTTTTTTAAGCTTTTTCATTAAATCACGATCCTTTCCCGCTCCGCTTAAATTTTGTTTTTGGAGTAAAACTCCTTTTACTTCTATACAATAGCATATATATTTGTATTTGTAAACGCTTTCTGGAAAAAAACTTCATTTTATTTAAAATACTGGAGTTTTACTTCATACGTGCTATAATACTTTACAGGAGGGATTTATTATGATCATAACAAAAAAAGAACACCTATCACATTATTTAGGTATTCACAAGAATCTTGATACAGCTATTGAGTATATTCTTAATAATGATTTAACAACTATTCCTACAGGTTCTACACCTATAGATAATAAAATGGTTTACGTTAATCACTTTTCGTATTCAACAGCTCCAATTGGTGAAGGTTTTATTGAAGCACATAGAGATTACCTTGATATCCATATAACTTTAACTGGTGAAGAATATATTGGATATCTAGATATGAAAGATGTTCAAGAACTTCAACCTTATAATGAAGAAGATGACTTTTATAAAGTTACTGGAAGAATTGAAACATTTGCTTACATGATGCCAGGTAATATTATTATGACTTGGCCAGAAGATGCTCATCAACCTAAGATTCAAGTCAGTGATTCTGAACATGTTGATAAATTGGTATTTAAAGTTTATATGAAATAGAAAAAATCTCTTCTTTAAGAGATTTTTTTATATTGATTTTGTAATGACTGCTTCGGCACATTTTTGTTTCATCTTTTTAGAATCCTTATATTTTAATGCATATCCAGTTACCAAAACATCACTTATATATAATTGAGATAACTTTGCAGCAAATGAGCCACCATCAAGAGGACTTTCTTTTCCACAAGTAAGTAATAAACAATCTGCTAAACTTGCAACTGGTGATAACATATAGTTTGTCACAACAATAACTTGAGCATTATTCTTCTTAGCAAGTGATACAGCTTCAAATACATCTACAGTTCCACCAGAAAGAGTAAATGCTATAACAACATCTTTAGAAGTAGCCAAAGCTGCATGCATTAATTGAAAATGAGAATCAGTCGTAAAATGACAAAGCTTCCCATATCTAATAAACTTTTGTTGTAATTCTAATGCCACTGTTCCAGAAGCACCAGATCCAAATAAATATAAATTCTTTGCAGACAAAATCATTTCAATTGCTTGATTTATAAGTTCTTGATTGATTGCTAATTTTGTTTCATTAATTGTATTACACATATTATTTGCAATATGAACAGTAAAATCTTCATACTCTTGTTCTTTTGAAAAAGTATTCTGTTTTGCAATCTCTAGTTTAAGATCTTGAAAGCCATCAAATCCAATCTTTCTGCAAAATCTCATAATCGTTGCTTCACCAACATCAACCTCTTTAGATACCTCTTGCATAGTCTTATATATAATCTCATTATCTATTTTCTTTATATAATCAGCTATTTTCTTTTCCGATTTACTGAGTGTTGGATACAATGTATTTACTCGTAACATGTAATTCATATATATCACCTGGTATATTATAAATGACTTATTTAACTGTCATTATTGATATACCTTTTCCTTTCTCTGTATTTTGTTTAGA
>JAVWHX010000039.1:0-22157 GCA_036639875.1 Coprobacillus sp. | reverse complement strand
GCTAGCTCAGTCGGTAGAGCATCTGACTTTTAATCAGAGGGTCAGGCGTTCGAGTCGCCTGCGGGTCACCATTTTTTTAAAAATTATATATGCGGATGTGGTGAAATTGGCAGACACGCCAGACTTAGGATCTGGTGCTTCGGCGTGCAGGTTCAAGTCCTGTCATCCGCACCAAGAAATAAAATACTCTTAAATACTTATATAAGTGATTGAGAGTTTTTTTCTATATTGTCGCAACTTTAGTGACTTCTCATTATATTTTAATCACTATTGTCAATCTAATGACTCATTAACTACTCTTTTAAGATTATAAAAACATGATAGTATTCTATCATGCCAGAAATATTATAGTTTTGTAATAAAAAGGACATGAATCTGCATATCCAACCTCAAGAGGTCAGAAACCCATATTCCTAAAGAGTATACTTTCTTTCTAGTCTATAGTCGAATGGAAAACGAAATATTTAAACCTGAATTGCATTCCTTTTACGAGTAAATAAATTCACTGTTTTCATCTGCTTTTTCTTTTGTTATTTGAGAGTATTAGCAATGGTTCCAATTGTTTTTTTGCAAAATTGATTTTTCGTTCACTTACTACATCACCATTTCTTGATATTTTTATATCAGAAGTAATGTATTGATTTTCCTTTGTAGGTTTATCTGATCCTATTATTGTGAGCTACTTGATGTCCAGATCAGATTTCAATAATTTTTCATTATATTGATATTCGTAATTAAGCTCATCAGAAAAACAGAATTAGAAGTGGCGTTAACGATTATATTGTTATTACTATTCCGATATACGTTAACAGTATAGTAAACTGCGTCTTTATCCTGTTCACCATATTCTTTGTTAGGTGATATTGTTTCTTCATAGAGCAGTTCATAACCTGTTAAGTTATTACCTGTGTTTTTTCTGGCTGCTATTACATCCTGCCATAAAAAAACAAAGTACAAATATAAATAAACCTTTAGCAAAACATTCATTCATCTTATCATCCTCCAAATCCTATTTTATATTTACAATGCTGGGTTAGTTGAATTCTCATTGTTTCAAAAATGAAAAAGAATGTCTTAGATATAGTAATTCCATTGGCATTAGCACTATCCTGAAAATTTATAACAAACAAATATACATTAAGGTTAGTAAACATTTGTGTTTTGCTTTTTTTATTTACACTTATTGATAATTATTAAACTAATTTTTTTAGATATCTTTATTTTATTATTAATAATTATAAATATACAATTAATATGAGAAGGAGATAAGAGCAAAAGAAAAGCCCTGATTAAGGGCTTGCTAGAATAAATATTAATCAATTAATTTATAACGTTCAAGTAATTCACCAATTATTGTCTTTTCTAATTTTTTGATTGCTTTTTTCTCTAAAAAATCAATTCCAAAAGGCAATTTGATATCTGTGATTTTTCTTCCATCCATCATTTTTGCTGTTGCATCTAATAAATAACGAATATCATAACAAGAATCATAAACTTCTGGAACAGCTCGATCAACATTTAAAAGAGTGTAAACCGCCTCCATGGCAGTACGTACTGAATATTCTGTTGTAAATACACAACCTCTAGGAGATTCAGCAAATTGTCCAATGAAAGCAGCATTTATACAACCTTCAGGAACAACATTAGGACGGTCTCCAGCTTTACGTGGCATAAAGAATGAAGTGATATATGGAAGCATACAAGGAATACAATCGACTTCCTTTGCAAATTCAGGGATGTCTTTTGTTGAAACACCAATATGATATAACCACTCTTGCACAAGTTCATAACCAGAACAAGTATTCATTGGCTTTTTAATGAAATCTCCTTCTTTATCGATGTTTAATCCATAGAACCAAATGACAACTTCATTATCTTTTTGTACTTTAAAATGTGGTTGACGGTTAATAGTCCAACTACATAACCATGATGAATCACGAGCAGTTACAATTCCACCAGTGACTACGTTACCACTATGACAATCACGTTTACATATAGCCTCTATATAAGGTAATAAACGATCATTTTTGAGTGTAATAGTAGCAGACTCCCAACTAGTAGCATGTAAATCACTACAGAATTTTTCAGGATGACCAAAAACCTCATCTTGTGCAGCAATGGCTTTCCATAATGCCCAACATGCTCCATCTTGTTTGTTTAAAACAGGAGGATTATCAAAATCTCCTAAAGTTGTATTTTCAGTACAACTTCCATTTGTAATAAGAATCAAATCATCTTCTGTTAAAGAAATTGAAGATTCTTTTCCATTTTCTTCTATTAAAATCTTTGTAGCAGTCTTTTTATTATCTTTGATATCAAATAAAACATTCTTTACAGTTGTATTATATTGAAAAATAACACCATTTTCTTCAAGATGTTTTATCATTGGTAATATAAGAGACTCATATTGATTATACTTAGTAAACTTTAAAGCAGATAAATCAGGTAATCCACCAATGTGATGAATAAAACGTTGTATGTAACGTCGCATTTCTATGGCACTATGCCATTTTTCAAAAGCAAACATTGTCTGCCAATAAAGCCAAAAGTTTGATTTATAGAATTCATCATCAAATACATCATCAATAGTTTTATCAGCTAAATCTTCTTCTTTAGAAAGAAATAATTTGATAATTTCAGTAGATGCTTTATCAGATAAAGTGAACTTCTTATCAGTATGTGCATCTTTACCTTGCTCATAAGTTGCACGACAAAGAGAGTAGTTTGGATCTTTCTTATTTAACCAATAGAATTCATCAAGAACAGAAGCGTTAGGAACTTCTAATGAAGGGATTGAACGAAATAAATCCCATAAGCATTCAAAATGATTTTCCATTTCACGCCCACCACGAATAATATATCCCTTAGTAGGATCTTTAATTCCATCACAGGCACCACCAGGTATTCCCATCTCTTCAAGAATATGAATTTTATTACCAGCCATTTGTCCATCTCTAATTAAAAAACATGCTGCTGCTAAAGATGCTAATCCACCACCCACTAAATAAGCAGATTTACAATCAACTCCTTCAGGTTTTAACGGTCTTGCAAATGCTTCATAATTTCCATTACTATAATACATAATTTTCCTCCTTTTGTTTTAGTAGTAATCTTTACTTATTATTGTACTTTTTATTTAGTACTGTTAAATATAGTATATCAAGTAAAGAAATATATTACAATAAGACAACTTTGAAATAGGAACAATCTATTGCGTTGTTATGTTCTTTTAAATAGAGTAAAGTTTACATGAAGAGTTGAGGGATTGTTTGGGGAAAAATTAAAAAGATAAGAGAAGACATGAGTCTTATTGGTATACTTATTGAACGTATGAAGAAAGATGGGAATGTTGATTTAATTACTAATAGGACACGTATAGAATCATATTTATAAAAAAAGTAAAATGCATCTCATATTCACTTATTGAGATGCATTTTTATTTATTATTCATGTTTCATAATGATTTTTAAGAATTCTGTATAACTTGGGTTATCAAATAATAATTGAATATCTTTAGGATGATTAGATAATTCATTTAAAACATTCATAAGTGAATTATATATATAATTATTGATATCAGTACTAGAAAATAAGATAATCATACTTAGCTCGTTTTTATCCCATATCATAGGTTGTTTAAGCAATAGAACAGAAACAATTGTATTACTATTAATAGGCTTATTCAATTTTAATAAACCTATACCATTCTGATAAGAAACTAAAGAACTTTGATCTTTTAAAATAAAATGACTCATATATGATTCTTTGATGAATGAATATTGAACTTTTAAGAGTTTATAAAACTCATTAATAATATCTTTTTTATTCTTAACATGAACTTGGTCTTTATATAATTTAGGGTGGAAGATAGTTTCTAAACTGTTTTTATTAAAGAGATAAGATAAATAATTATTTATTTTATCAAGATCCTCTTGTTCAATAATTGGAGATATGTTGATATAAGGAATAGATAATGTTTTATGAATAGGTACAGTAGAAATAATAAAATCATATTGACTTAAATCTTCATCAGGTAATTTATAATATTGTGAAGCTTTGACAATATTAATTTGACTTTCAAATTTATCTAAGATTTGATATGTACATAAATCTTCTGCACCACCACCTAATCCACAAAGTAATAGAACTCTTTTTTTATTTGTTTTTTTATTGAAAATAGCAGTATTAAATATAATTGCAAAAAAAGCTAATTCACTCATAGATAGATTTTGTTTTGTATGTTTATAGATAACTGAGGATGTGATTTGTGCTAATTCATAAGCAAGTGGATATTTAGTATTAAGTTCTGTATATAGGGGATTTCTTATTTTTTCATTATATTTCAATCGAATAATGGCTGCTTCTATGTATAATGTAAAGATTGTATAGAAATGTTCACTTTCGAATTTAAGCAATGTTTGTTTATAAATATGATTACGAATTTCATTCACTAAGTGATGAATTTCTGGATCATTTTTTGGTTTAAGACCTTTAGAAGAACGTTTACAGATTAATTGAATAGCTATTTGACTTATTTCATGTTCATTAATTTGACATTGTGTTTGTTCTTCTAAAAAGTGTGCTATATCTCTAGCAACATCGAATTCCATGCGTCCTTCAATAAGCGAAAGATCAGGTGCTTTTGTAATTGTATGATGAGAGAGTATTCTTGTCATGCTGATAGAAAGACTGATTAAGAAGTCACATAAAGCAATATCAGATATTTCTACTTGATGTTGTTTAATGATCTTTACAATTCCGTATTCTAAAGAATGTTCATCCGCTGTATAAGAATTAAGATAATCATAAAACATTTCTGATTGTCTTAAATTTGTAAATACAAAATCACAAATAGGTTTTCTACAATTTGCTTCATCACCAGTAATACATATCCCATAATTTGGTTTCTGTTTAATAATCAATCCATATTTCTTAACACTATTCTTAGCATATTTTAAATCACTAGAAATTGTTGAACGACTAATCAATAATTCTTCAGCTAAATCATCAATCTTTATATAA
Source organism: Coprobacillus sp. (assembly GCA_036639875.1). Taxonomy (GTDB): domain Bacteria; phylum Bacillota_I; class Bacilli_A; order Erysipelotrichales; family Coprobacillaceae; genus JAVWHX01. The sequence goes on along the minus strand of JAVWHX010000039.1, from coordinate 17,135 downwards.
CCATCCACTTCTAGTAATCTCTTGATAATATAATTTTGTCTTTCCCATGGAAGGGTAGGAAATATAGCTTCTCTTTGACATTCTGCCTCTTCAATAACTGCAGCCAATGCTTGTAAAGAATGAGAAGATTTTCCTTCAATAATATATCCTTTAGATGTTTTAGAAGCAAGTTCATATCCTAGGGTCTTGAGAATGGTTTTAATATTTAACATTTCATCTCTAACAAGTCTTCGATTAATACCAGTTGCTGTTGCTATATCATATGATGAGATATAATGGGTAGAAGAAATTAAAAGTTTAATAATCTCTATTTCGTTTTTCTTTAAGTTCATTTTAAAACCAACCTCCTTTTTATAAACATATTATAACAAAATTCGACAATAATGTAAACGTTTTCCCTAAAATATCATTTTCTCAAATAACCTTAAAATCCTTTGGTAGCAACGCTTTAACAATAAATGATGAATTACTCGGCATTTATTATGCCGATAAGTTATGTAGAAAAATAAAAGTGTTGTGCTAAAATGTAAATGTAAAGAGAAAACGTTTACCTAAATGTTTTCCAAAAATACAACGAAGGGAGAGTTTATATGTCTACAGAAAAAATGTCTTTTATGGACACAATGATGGCAAAAATTGATGTCATCGCTGGACCAATGACTAAATTCGGACAGATACCATTTATTAGAGCAATTGTTAATGGGATGGTATCAGCAGTCGGAATTACAATGATTGGTTCGATTTTCTTAATTATTTATCTTTTGGGTTCTGATGGCGGGTTAACGCAAACTGCCTTATTACCATTTTTGAAGCCATATGCTGATGATTTAGTATTAGTTAATAACCTATCTATGGGGATCATGGCAATTTACATGGTCATTGCAATGGGGTCAGAATATGCTGAAATCAAAGGTTTCAACAAAACAACAGGAGCTGTTGGAGCGTTCTTTGCATTCATCTTATTAAACTATAACGGAATTGGTAAGTTAGTAGTTGATGGTGCTGCAAGTGAAATTAGTGCTGTTTCTACTGCTTATTGGGGAGGTACAGGAGTTATTACTGCTATTATTGCTGCTGCTGTATCTATTAATATTATTGATATTTGTTATAAAAAGAATATCAGAATCAAATTACCTGATTCAGTGCCACCAGCTATTTCTGATAGTTTCTCAGCAATTATTCCATATTTCTTTGTTACTATTGTTTGTTGGGGATTAAGAACAATCGCTGGAGTTAATATTCCTGAATTAATAGGACAAATGTTATTACCTGTTTTCTCAGCTGCTGATAACATCTTTGTTTACACATTGTCATACTTCTTGGTATCACTTTTATGGGTTTGTGGTTTACATGGAGATAACATTGTTGGTGCTGTAACTAACACGTTTGCAAATACATGGATAGCTGATAACAACGCAGCATTTGTTGCTGGAACTGCAGTTAAAGATTTACCATATGTTTGGGTTCCTAACTTAAATAGATTATTTATGTGGGTATCGACTTGTTGGCCAATCCTATTCTATATGTTTAAGTCTAGTAAGAAACTACCACACTTAAAACCATTAGCTGGTATTTGTTTCCCGCCAGCAATATTCTGTATTGTTGAACCAATGATGTTTGGTTTACCGATCGTATTAAATCCATTCTTAGTTATTCCATTTGTGTTAACACATACAATTACTGGTGCACTAACTTATGGATTGACAGCTATAGGATTTATTGGGAAAATGTATATGGCTTTACCATGGGCGACTCCGTCTCCAATTCTTGGATACTTATCGACAGGAGGCTCAATTGGTGGTATATTAATTGTAGTTATTAACTTCTTAATTGGTATGGTTATCTTCTATCCATTCTGGAAAGCTTATGAGAAAGCTGAAGTTGCTAGGTTAGATGAGGAAGCTGCTATTACAAATATGGCATAGTTATTATTTGAATTTGTAGGGGGCTTGGCTTGTAGAGACAAGTCTCCTTTTTAAAAGATGCAAGGAGGAAAAGAAAATGAAGCAATGTCCACATTGTCATAAAGATTTGCCTGATGATTCTACATTTTGTATTTATTGTGGTAAACCTATTGAAAAAATTAATAAGGATTTTATTGAAAATGAGGAAGTCTTAGATTCTAAGCAAAAGAATCAAGGTGTTCAAACTACTTTAAAAGTTAATCCTCATAATAATCATTGGGGTAAAATAGGAGTTTTGCTTTTCTTAATTGCATTAATTGGATTCGATTTTGTTTTAGCGACTGTTTTAAATGCATTTAATATTAATTATTATTTTGTATTTATAATAAGTTTTATATTATATATTCTTTCAATTGCATGTGGTATATTTTCACTAGTAATTGATTATCTTGATAAGAAAAAAGGATACGAGCCAAATGGAAGTTTTGGTTTTTCAATGGTTGCTATTGGATTGAGTTTTTACATTGCTTTAATTAATTTGACATCAGTTATTATGAAATAGAGGAGTGATCAATATGTATTGTAGAAAATGTGGCTCTAAAATGAGTGATACAGCTAAATTTTGTGATAATTGTGGTGAAAAGGTTGTTGTTATGAAACAACGTAGCGATGTACAAAAGTATGCTGAAAAAAGGGAAAATAAACTAAGTGAACAAAAAGATAAGGATTTAAAAAAGACAAAAAGAGAAAAGAAGCTAGATGAATTAAAAAATCCATATATTATACCTGCGTTGGGAACAGCTATTTTAGCTTTTGGTTTAGGAATTTTTCCATGGCCAGCATCTTGGGGAGTGGGAACAAGTTTATGGATGAGAATTTTAATTCTTGTTATAGCGCTTCTTTCTAATTATCATTGTACAAAATCACGACAAGTTAATCGTTTGTACAATATCCAATATCGTTATCAAGTTAAACCAAAGATAGTTTCAATTGCGACTATGCTTTCAAGTGTAACAACTGTTGTTGCTTTGTTTGCATTATTAACGATGTAAGGCATATTAATGCCTTTTTATTTTGGCAATAAAACTAATCATAGATATAGGCCTTAAATATTGTTTTGGTTACTGATAAGATTAATAAGATAATTCCCTTTTTTTTATAAGTTTCAATGTAAAGTTCTATTTTAATTATAGAATTATGTATTTTGAAATACTTGCCTTTTTATCATGTTTTTTCATATGTTTTATAAATTTTAAATATGTGTATTTTGGTATTATATTAAATAAAATTAGTAAAGATTAGATTTAAAAGGCAATAAAAGTCATATGTTATGACTAATCATACTATGGATAAGGTATTAAAAATCTATAAAATAAAATAGAGATAAGGAGGAATGAATTATGGGAGTATTATTTTTTAAGCCAATTCCTCGTCCTGCAATATGGGGACATAAATTGGTTAAGGATTATTTTGGGTATAATGATTTTCCTGTAGGTATAGGTCAATCTTGGTCGTTTAGTGCGCAGAAGGATGCTTCAACAGTATGTGTAAGTGAACCTTTTGTTGGAAAAACATTATTAGAGTTATGGAATAATCATCAAGACTTGTTTGGTCATCCAAATGAAGAGTTTCCTGTTATTATTTCGTTGGTTGGACCAGAAGATGATTTAAGTATTCAAGTTCATCCAGATTTAGAACATGCTAATAAAGTAGGATTTCCTTGTGGAAAAAATGAAGCTTGGTATTTTATTGAAGCTGAGAAGGAAGCAAATATTGTTTATGGACATAATGCTAGAGATGAAGATGAACTTAGACAATATGTTAAAGATGAGAAATGGGATGATTTAATTAGACATCTTGATGTTCATCCAGGAGACTTTGTTTATTTACCAGCAGGATTATTACATGCTTTAAGAAAAGGTAGTATTGTTTACGAGATTCAACAAGCTACTGATATCACATATCGTTTCTATGATTATCATCGTAAAGATGATAAAGGGAATGAACGTGAACTACATCTCAATCAAGCTATTGATTGTTTATCTTATAACAAGGAAGATATGCAAAACAATATTCATCCTATTATCACTGAATATCTAAATTATAAAAAAACTGTCTTTATGTCTAATGAATCATTTACAGTTACGCAATTATTAATTAATGGTAAGTGTGATTATTGTGATAATAATTATCAACTCGCAACTGTTGTCAAAGGTAATGGGACAGTTGATGGAAAAACAGTAAAAGTAGGAGATAATTTTTTGATTCCTACACATTATCAAGTTCATTTTGATGGTGCTATGACAATCATGATGACAACTCAATAAGGGAGAGAAAATATGAATAAAATAAGTAAAGATTTTTTATGGGGTGCTGCTTTAAGTAATGTTCAAGCAGAAGGTGGTTATTTAGAAGATGGTAAAGGGTTAAATGTTTATGATACATTGGTTGTAACACCAGAAAAAGGCATTGCTCCAATGTTCTGTGATACTTCAGTAGCAACTGATCATTATCATCATTTTAAAGAAGACATTGATTTAATGGCAGAAATGGGATTTAAGGCTTATCGTTTTTCAGTAGTATGGTCTAGAATTCACCCAATGGGTGATGATGAAAAACCTAATCAATTAGGTTTAGATTATTATGAAGAAATGATTGATTATTTACTTGAAAAAGGAATTGAACCTGTTGTATCTTTGGTTCATTTTGATATGCCTGATAACTTGCTTAGAAAATATAATGGTTTCTTAAATAAAGATGTTATTGAATTTTATGCTAGACATGTAGAAAGTGTTGTTGAAAGGTTAAAAGGAAAAGTAAAATATTGGTTAACATATAATGAAATTAATCTTGCTCCTTATCAAACTGACTTGGTTGCAGGGTGTTATAAACCAGAAGAAATGAGTATGAGTGAAATGTTTTCACAATTAACAATTAATACTCAAGTTGCACATGCAAAAGCAGTGGAAGTGATTAAAAGCGTTGATCCAAAAGCAATGGTAGGAGGAATGGTAGGTCATGCTCCATTTTATCCATTAACTTGTAAGAGTGAAGATATTCTTGCAACAGATTTTAAAAATAAAATGCACAATTATTTGCCTTTAGATATTATGAATTTTGGAGTATTACCACACTATTTCACTCATTATATGGATATCAGAAATGTACAAGTGGATATTAGTGATCAAGAAAAAGCAGTTTTATTATCTGCTTCAAAGAAATTAGATTATATAGCATTTTCTTATTATCGTAGTAATGTTCAAAGTTCATTTGATGACATAAAAGATCCAATTGAATTAGAAGATGCTATCTTATTTGATCGTCGCGGTATTAAGAATCCAAACTATACTGCTAATGAGTGGGGTTGGCAAATAGATAGTGAAGGGATGAGATATTCTTTAATTGATTTCTATGATCGTTATCATAAACCGTTGTTTATTGTTGAAAATGGAATAGGGATAGATGAAAAATTAGAAAATGGAAAAGTTTATGATGATGAAAGAATTGGTTATTATCAAAAACATATTACGAGTTTAAAGACAGCTATTGAACATGATGGTATTGATGTAATGGGATATCTTGCTTGGAGTCCAATTGATTTTTTAAGTAGTCATAAAGAGATAAGAAAAAGATATGGATTTGTTTATGTGAATAGAGATTTTAAAGATATTTTAGATTTGAAACGTTATAAGAAAAAATCTTTCTATTGGTATAAAAAAGTGATTGAAACAAATGGCAAAGATTTGATAAATGATATTAAATATTAAATTGAATAAAATAAAAAAACAAGCCCCAATGATATGGGGCTTATTTTGTTGTTGAATCACGGCTAATGACTTCGACTGGTAGAATATAACGTCTTTCACTGACTTGTATTTCTTTGTCATCCATTAGATCTAGTAATAAACTTGTTGCTTTTTTAGCGATTCCTTTAACATCTTGACGAATTGTTGATAAGGAAGGCTGACAAGCATATGAAATAGAAATATCATCAAAACCTATAACTTTCACATCTTTAGGAACTCGTTTATGATTTTCTGCTAAAGCAACCATCACACCGTATGCACGCCAGTCATTTGTCGCAAAAACTCCATCAAAAGAAACTCCTGACTTGATTAATTGATTCATGGCTTCACGGGCTCCTTCGTAATTGGCGCTAGAGATATCTAGGAGAACTTGAAGTTCTTTATTCTCAGGTAGATTATAATCTTTGAGAGCTTGTTTATACCCTTCTAAACGTTGTTTATTCACTGATAAAGTCTTGTTTCTTGAAACAATCGCAATTTTCTTACAGCCTTTCTTTATTAATTCTTCTGTCGCTAGATATCCACCACTATAATGGTTAGATTCTACATAATAAACATCACTATGATCAGCTGGTTTTCTATCAATACAAACAATTGGAATATCTCTTGTAATAATATTTGTAGGGATTTCTTCACGACCCGAAATACAAATAATTCCATCAACTAGTTTAGAATCTAAAGATTTAAAATAAGCAATCTCTTTATCTTCATCTTGTGAAGTATTACAAATAAATACAGAATAATTCTTTTCAAAAAACTGTTTCTCAATTTCTAAAACAACATGTGAGAACCACTCATTATCTATGTTAGGAACAATTAATCCTACAGTTTTAGATTTTGACATTCTTAAACTTTTAGCTGCCATATTGGTTGTATAACCATACTTATCAATAACACCTTGTACCTTTTTTCTTGTTTCTTCAGAAAACCGCCCATTATTGTTAATAACTCTCGATACTGTAGCGACAGATACATTAGAGAGTTTGGCAATCTCCTTAATTGAAATACTTCTTTTTTTATCCATATAATTTCACTCCTACATTCATTATATAATTTTTTTTCAATATTTACAAACAAATTATGGAAACGTTTACTCATTTTGATGGTAAGAAATAAAAATTTTATAGATAACTTTATAATGGCACAAGGTATGCCGTTACCTTGTGTGGAAACGTTTACCCAAATGCTTTAAAATGGAAGTATAAAGAGGAGGATTTCATAATGACTAAAAAATTACCTGATTCATTTATGTGGGGAAGTTCTACCAATGCTCAACAATTTGAAGGGGCTTGGGATGTTGATGGAAAAGGTGTATCTATTAGTGATACACGTATATTAAATAATGGATATTCTAATTTTCATACGGCTAGTGACCATTTTCATCATTTAGAAGAAGATTTAGATTTATATCAAGAAATGGGGTTCACTATTTATCGTTTCTCGATTGCTTGGACAAGAATATATCCAACTGGTGAAGAAACAACTCCAAATCAAAAAGGTTTAGAGTTCTATGACAGAATGGTTGATGGTTTAATCAAACGTGGTATTACGCCAGTTGCAACACTTTATGCTTATGATTTACCACAAGTCTTACAAGATAAATACGGTGGTTTTATGGATCGTAAAGTTATTGATTTATATGAAAAATATGTCAGAACTATTTTTGAATATTTTAAAGGTAGAATTCAATATTATACGCCATTTAATGAACCTAACTTATTTCCGCAGGAACCAGAATATAGTATGGGAGCAATAAATTTAACAGAAAAAGAGAAATGGCAATATGAACATCATCTAACTTTAGCTTATGCAAGATGTGTTAATGCTTGTCATGAAATCGATCCTTCAGCGAAGATAGGTCCTAACTGTGCAACTGGGGTTGTCTATCCAGCAACTTGCAATCCAAAAGATGTTAGAAAAGCACAACGTCAAATGTATATTATGAATTGGGCTTATCTTGATACTTATTGCAGAGGTGCTTATCCACAATATTTCTTAAATTATCTAGAAGAAATAGATTGTATGCCGGTTATTACTGAAGAAGATAAAGTGTTGATTGCTTCTGTGAAACCAGATTTAATCTCAACAACTTATTATTCTACAAGCGTTGTAAGAGACAATGAAAGCGGTGAAGTGTTAAAAGATGCTCCAGCACCAAAAGAAGTACAAGAAGCATTGGTTCAATATCGTCCTGGTAATTTGAATCCATATTGTGATGAAACAGAATGGGGATGGATTATTGATCCAGATGGCTTCTATTATCAATTAACAGAAATTAATCATCGTTATCAATTACCTATATTAATTTTAGAAAATGGTATGGGAGCAACTGAAGAAATAGATGAAAATCATAAAGTTTATGATGATTATCGAATCGATTATTTATCTAGACATATCGAATGTATGAAAGAAGCAGTAGCTGATGGTGTGAATTTATTAGGATATTTAACTTGGTCAGCACATGATCTTCATTCAACAAGAGAAGGTTTTGTCAAAAGGTATGGGTTTATCTATGTAGATAGATATGAACATACAATAAAATCAATGAAACGTTATCCAAAGAAATCATTCTATTGGTATAAAAAGGTTATTCAAAGTCATGGAGAGGACTTAAAGAACAATATTGATTATTAGTTATTAAGGAGAGGGGTTTTTATTTATGGGAAAATTATTATGTCCATCTATGATGTGTGCAAAATTTAATCATTTAGAAAAAGAAATTAAAGACTTGGAGAATGCAGGTATTGATATTTTTCATTTAGATGTTATGGATGGAAGTTATGTGCCAAACTTTGGAATGGGACTACAAGATATTGAATATATCACTCAAACAGCTACTCAACCATGTGATGTGCATTTAATGATTACACATCCAGAACAATATATTGAAGCATTTGCTAAGATGGGTGTAAAAATCATATATGTTCATCCTGAAGGTAATCCGCATATTACAAGAGTATTACAACAAATTAAGGATGCTGGAGTTCATCCAGGAATTGCTATTTGTCCTGGAACATCATTTGAAACTGTAAAAGAATTATTATCATTAGTTGATTATGTTATGGTAATGAGTGTTAATCCTGGGTTTGCGGGACAAAAATATTTAGACTTTGTAGATAACAAGTTTATTCAATTTTGTGAGGTTAAAAAAGAATATAGTTATAAAGTGATGGTTGATGGCGCATGTTCACCAGAGGTTGTTGATAGATTATCAAAGATAGGCGTTGATGGATTTATTCTAGGTACATCAGCATTGTTTGGTAAAGAGAAAACATATAAAGAACTATGTGAAAATTTAAGAAAGTTATAGAGGAAAATAGTTATGAATATTTTATTAGTATGTGCGGCAGGAATGTCTACAAGTTTGTTGGTTAATCGTATGAACGAGGCGGCTAAAGAAAAAGGTGTAGAAGCCAATATAGAAGCTCATCCAGTGGGAGCGATTGCTTCTTATGGTGATAAAGCAGAGGTTATTTTATTGGGACCTCAAGTACGTTTTGAATTAAAAAAAGTAAAATCAATGTATCCAGATAAACCAGTTGAGGTTATTCAAATGCAAGATTATGGAATGATGAATGGAGCAAAGGTTCTTGCAAGAGCATTAGAACTTTTAGGAAAATAAAGGAGAAAAAGATGGCTAGAAGATTAATAAGTTCATGTAGAAGTGAAATACGTACAATGTGTGCGAAAGAATTGAAAGATTCTATTAGAGCGAGTGAGGGACGTGTTGTTTTATCTCAAAATTATATTGGACATCCACCACTACTTGAAGGTACAACAAATCCTGAGTTAGCAGAATCTATGGGGGCTGACATGGTTTTTTTCAATGGGTACCCAATGGATGAAACTATCAAGATACCAGCGTTTGAAGTTCAAATATATGAAAATGGAAAATATGTTACCCATTCATATCGTTTGAAAGAAATGAAAACATTAACAAAAGGACCACTAGGTGTATATTTAGAATGTGGTTTAAAAGATGATCTTTCTACTTCTACATCAACTGGCTCACTTGTCAGAAAAGAAAGAGTCGCAAGTGATGAAAACTTAAAAAAACTGATTAAAGAAGAAGTTGATTTTGTTGTGTTGGCTGGGAATCCTGGAACAGGTACAACAATGGAAACTATAGTTGATGCTACTAAAAGAGCAAAAGCTATCTTAGGTGATAAAGTTATGATTTGGGCAGGAAAATGGGAAGATGGTGTTAAGGAAAAAGTTTTAGGAGACCCACTTCGCAAAGATAGCAAAGAAGTTATTGCACAGTTAATTGACGCTGGAGCTGATGTTATATGTTTGCCAATGCCTGGTTCAAGAACTGGAATTACTGTTGAAGGTATAAGAGAATTGGTAACATTTATTCATGAATATCATGATGGATCAACACTTGCAATGAGCTTTTTAGATGGGTCAGTAGAGGGATCTGATGAAGAGACAGTAAGAATGTGTGGTTTATTGTCAAAACAGACAGGAGCTGATATACATGCTATTGGAGATGCAAGCTGTAGTGGAATGGCTACTCCTGAAAATATTTATCAATTAGCAATGACAATTAAAGGACGTCGCTTGACTTGGTTGAAAACTGCTGCTGGATATAGATAGGAGATTATTATGAAAATAGGAATAGGAAATGACCATGTAGCGGTCGAATATAAAAAGATTATATCTCAATATATTCAAGATAAGTATGGCTATGAAGTAATCAATTATGGAACAGATAGTGAAGATAGATTTCATTATCCAATAGCTGGAGAAGCAGTTGCGAATGCAGTTATGAGTCAAGAAGTAGATAAAGGAATTGTTATATGTGGTACTGGAGTAGGAATTTCATTAGCTGCTAATAAAGTTAATGGCATTAGATGTGTAACATGTAGCGAACCTTATTCAGCCATGTTATCAAGACAACATAACAATACAAATATGTTAGCTTTTGGTGCAAGGGTAGTAGGTATTGAGTTAGCTAAAATGATTGTTGATGCATGGTTGAGCGCAGAATTTGAAGGTGGTCGTCATCAAACACGTATCGATATGTTAGCGAAAATAGAAGAAAGACAAAAATAAGTCTATGTTAGATGATTTAAGAAAAATCAATAAACAATTAAATATAAGAAGTATTCATGATGCATGTTTCAAAACATATGGAAGAGTTATTGAAGAAGATGTTTCAGATGTATTAGAGTATATATCAGCTAGCGTTCAACCTCCCAAAAATGAAAATAGCTATATACCAAGTCTTCAATCCATTGAACAACTCCCTTCTATTCAAAGACTTTCCCATACTGTTTATGGATATATAGATATTATAGCTGGTCTTGTATATGGTCATAACCAAGTGCTTAATGGCATTGAATATCATCAGGGCAGCGAAACAATTATCGCTGTCACTGATTATGTTCTGATTGTTGGACACATCTGGGATATGCAGAATAATACTTACGAGAGTTCGTTATGTGAATGTTTTTACGTACCAAAAGGAACAATTGTTGAATGTTATAGTACAACACTACATTATACACCTTGTTGTGTTTCTCAAGATGGTTTTATAACTGTCTGCTTATTATCACGAGGAACAGGAGATCTTTTAGAAGATGGACCTATTGGTATTTTAAAGAAAAAGAACAAATGGTTTATTGCACATAGTGAAAACAAAGAAAAAATAAAGTCTGGTGATTATCCAGGACTTTTAGGAAAAATAATAAAAATAGAAATCAAATGAGGATATAACAATGGATAAACAAACATTAGCAAGTTATCTTGATCATGCAGTCTTAGATCCTAGTTTTACATTGGATCAACTAAAAGATGCAATTATGATTGGCGTTCGTGAAGGCTGTAAAAGTGTTTGTGTGAATCCTGATGCAATTGATTTGGCTAAAGAATGTATAAAAGGATCACAAACAAAATTATGTGTTGTTTGTGATTTTCCTTTTGGGTCAAGTCATATTGAATCTAAACTAGCACAAGCAAAAGCAATACTAAATAAGAATGATATTTTTGAAATAGATATGGTCGCTAATTATGGACTTATTAAAAGTCAAAAATACGAAAGAGTTATTGATGAGATTAGACAGATGAGTGATCTTTGTCATCAATATCAAGTTGAATTAAAAGTCATTGTAGAAACTGATGCACTTACAAAAGAAGAAATCATTCAAGCAACACGTTGTTGTATTGAAGGACATGCAGATTTTATAAAAACATCTACAGGATATTTTAAAGGTGATCATATTGTTGGAGCATCTCTTGATGTTATTGAGTTAATTGTTAAAGAAGCAAGAGGAAAGATTAAGGTTAAGGGTTCTGGGTGTATTCGTTCAAGAGAAAGACTTATTGAATTAATTAACTTAGGTATTGATAGAGCAGGAGTTGGTTTTTCTTCTACAAGTTATATTTTAAATAATGAAAAAGCGGATAATCAATCTACATACTAAGGAGAGATAAAATGAATAAGAATTTTTTATGGGGAAGTTCAATTAGTGGTGGTCAGTGTGAAGGAGGATATTCTTCACGTAGTGAAACTGTTGTTGATTTGATTCCTCAAGGTAGAAATACACGCAAAACTTTTTTAGATCAACCGAGTGAATATTTAAAAAGACCTGAAGGGTTTTATCCTTCACAAAAGGGTGTGGAATTTTACGAAAATTATAAAGAAGATATTGCATTAATGGCAGATATGGGTTTGAAAGCATTAAGATTCTCTGTTTTGTGGTCACGTATATATCTTGATGATTCTGATAATGTGAATGAAGAAGGATTGCAGTTCTATGATAATGTGATTGATGAATTAATAAAACATGGAATTGAACCTATTATTACAACAATACATTTTGATATGCCAGTATGGGTAGTAGAAAAGTATAATGGATTTACAAATCGTAAAACATTAGACTTATATCAGAAATATGTTGAAGTAATAGTTAACAGATATCATGATAGAGTGAAATATTGGATATCATTTTGTGAAATCAATGTTATGAATCATATGTTATATATGGTAGGTGGGGCAGTTTTAAAAGCAGGCGAAGATCGTGAACAAGTTTTACATCTTTGTGCATATTATAAATTGCTTGCGAATGCGATATTGGTTAATGTATGTCATACTAAGGATAAGACATTAAAAGTTGGTTGCGAGGTTGCTGGAACACCTTGTTATCCATTAACATCATCACCAGAAGATTATCAAGAAATGATGAAAGATGAAAGAAGTAATAATCGTTATACAGATGTTATGGTGAAAGGTATTTATCCATATTATTTTAAGAAAGAAATGTCTGAATATGGTATTGAATTGAATGATAAAGATTTAATGTTCTTAAAAGAAAATACTTTAGATTTTATTGCTGTATCTTATTATAAAACATCATTAGCTTCTTCAACTGGAATTAAGGATAATCCTTGTTTAGAACAAACGCCTTTTGGTTGGACAATTGATCCTCAAGGAATGAGAATTATGCTTAATAAGATGTATGAAAGATATGAAGTACCTATTATGATTGTTGAAAATGGATTAGGAACTTTTGATAAAATAGAAGATGGAAGAATTCATGATCAATATCGTATTGATTATTTAGCTCAACATATTGAACAAATGGAAAAAGCTATTGAAGATGGTGTTAATGTTATTGGTTATTTGACTTGGTCTGCATTTGACCTTGTATCGACAGGAGAAGGCATGATGTCAAAACGTTATGGATTTATATATGTAGATAGGGAAGATGATGGAACAGGTTCTTTAAAAAGAATTCCTAAAGATTCATATGATTGGTATAAAAAATTAATAAAAGAAAAAAGCTCAATGTAATCATTGAGTTTTTGAATTATTTTTTTTCTTTATCGCAACACCCATAACTAAGATATCTAATATATAGTTCAGTGATATACCATAAGAAAACATTTCTTTTATAGATTCATTAGTAGAAGAATAAATATAAAGGCTTTCATTACAAATAAGTTTTAAAGTTGGATCTAAAGGACCAGTAATCGCAATCACTCTGACTCTTTTCTTTCTTAATTCATAGGCAGCATCAACGATAGTCTTATTTCTACCAGTATGACTCACTACAAAAGATAAAACCTCTTGTGGATTTAAAGAATCTACATATTTTTGATTAATTGTATTATAAGCTTGAGCACGTATTCCTAAGGATGTTAATTTTAAACAAGCTGATTGAACTTGAGAATAGTTATTATCATTTGCATAAAAATCAATTTGTTTAGCTTGTAACATATAATTAATTGTTCTTACATAGACAGATTTTTGAATCATATGTTTTGTTTCATCAATAACTTGAGAATAAATATTTGGTATTGTTATAATAACATCTTCAATTGTACTTTCTTTATTAAGTGATTTTGTTTGATTTTTCTTCAATAACATATACTCTTTCACATATGATAACTGAAAATCTTGATATCCTTTAAAGCCTAGTTTTTGTGTAAATCTAATAATTGTTGGAGAACTGACATAAATCAATTTTGATAATTCCTTAGCGTTATAATTCAAGATATCTTCAGGATTATCTTGAATATATTTAACAATTGTTTTTTCTTGATGAGTAAAATGAATAGTCTTGAATAAATCTGTTATCATATGATCACTTCCTTGCTTCTATTTTAACAGAAATATGTCTTTAATGAAATTGAATTTCATTAAGTTTTTATTTTTTTGAAATCCAAATTCATTCGATTGTATAGGTGTGTAATCGTTTACCTGAATAGTTTAGAATAGAAGTATCAAAAGGAGGAAGAAATTATGTTAGTAGTTGCTTATATTGGTTTTGGTAATAGTGTGTGTCGTTATCATTTGCCATATGTAGAAAGAAGAAAAGACACAATCAAGGTAAAATATATTTATCGTAGAGAAGAAGATAGAGTTGGTGATGAAGAAAGAGAATCATGGTATCCAGATATTACATTTACTAGTGATATTGAAGAAGTTATGAAAGATAAAGAAGTGAATTTAGTTGTTGTGAATACGCCAGATGCATTCCATGTTTCTTATACTATGCAAGCCATTGATAATGGAAAGAATGTTTTATGTGAAAAACCATTTGCGATGACAGCACAGGAAGCTAAGGAAGTCTTTGCTTATGCAAAAGAAAAAGGATTGGTCGCTATGTCTAATCAAAACAGACGTTATGATGCTGATATGAGAACTGTTCGTAAAGTGATTGAATCTGGAGTTTTAGGTGATATCGTTGAAGTTGAATCTCATTATGACTATTATCGTCCATCTATTAAGGATCATAAAGGATATGGGATTTTATATGGATTAGCAGTTCATCCTATTGATCAAATGATTGGTCAATTTGGAAATCCAAAAAGAATAGTTTGTGATTGTAGAAGTATTGATAATCCTGGGGAAGCTGATGATTATTATGACTTTGATTTCTTCTATGAAAATGGTATGAAAGCTATTGTGAAAACAAGCTATTATGTGAAGTTAGATTATCCAAGATTTATAGTTCATGGAAAAAAAGGAAGTTTCTTAATGCCTTCATTAGGACATCAAAGTGGTTTAAAACCTAAACCAGGACCTATTGAAATTAGTTTTGAACCATTACCAGAAGATAAATGGGGAACTTTATCTTATATTGATAATGAAGGAAATGATATTACAAAGAAAGTCCCAACTGAAATTGGTGATTATGGAATTATTTATGATAATCTTTATGATGTGATTTTCAATGATGGAAACAAACTTGTCAAAGATGAAGAAGTTATTGAAGTCTTAAAGATTATTGAAGAAGGTACACGTGTCGCAAAGGAGGCAAAATAAGATGAAGTTAGGAATTACTGGATGTGGAATGATTGTTCATGATTTATTTCGTTTTATCCATGATGTTGAAGGTATTGAATTAACTGCAATAGCATCTATTCCAGCTGAATATGAAAAAGTTCAAGAATTGGCTAAAGAAAATAATGTGAAGAAAGCTTATGAATGTTATGAAGATATGCTTAAAGATGAAGAAGTAGAAGTCATCTATCTAGGAGTGCCTAATCATTTACATTTTATAATGGCAACACAAGCATTGAATGCAAATAAACATGTTATTTGTGAAAAGCCATTTACATCAAATGTAAAAGAACTTGAACAACTTGCTACTTTAGCTAAAGAAAAGAAATTATTATTATTAGAAGCTATTTCAACACAATATTTACCTAATACTTTAAAGATTAAAGAATTATTAAGTGAAGTTGGAAATGTAAAAATTATTACAGCAAATTATTCTCAATATTCATCTAGATATAATGCTTTTAAAGAAGGAAATATTTTACCAGCATTTGATTATACAAAATCAGGTGGGGCTCTTATGGATTTGAATATTTATAATATTCATTTAATGGTAGCTTTATTTGGAAAACCACAAAAAGTTGAATATCAAGCTAATATCGAAAAAGGAATTGATACATCAGGTATTATTAGTTTAGATTATGGAACATTTAAAGCAGTTTTAATTGGTGCTAAAGATTGTAAAGCACCTGTATCGACAAATATCCAAGGTGATAAAGGATGTATTAATATCACAACACCAGTTAATAATTTAAAAGATTTTACATTACTTCGTAATGATGGAACACAAGAAGAGTATAATTTACAAAATGATACACATCGTATGTATTTTGAATTTGTTGAATTTGTAAAAATCTTCACTAATAAAGATTATAACGCTGCTGATGCAATGATGGAAAAAAGCTTAATTGCTATGACTATAGCAACACAAGCAAGACAATCTGCTGGAGTTGTTTTTACAGCTGATTAAAGCAATATAGAATTAATAACGATAAAAGGGGCAATATATTTGCCCCTTTTATGTTATAGGAATTGCTTCCAAATATTTAATTCTCTTTTAGCGCTCTCTAATGAATCAGACGCATGAATAACATTATTGACTAAACGCATTTCAGCATTGGCTTTATCATAGTTATCATCACTAAATGTTGCTCTAATTGTTCCTTGATCAGCCAAACCAGGATTTGTTTTTCCTACTAATCTACGCGTATATGTGATGATATCTTCTTCACCATCATATTGAATTTTCATAGGCATGATATAATGTGGTCCATCATAATAGAAAGTATTAAAGAGTTTTCCAGTAAAGTTAAAACTCTTATCCATTGAGTCAATAACTCCTTGGTAATGCTCTAATAATAATTTCATAATTTCCATATTTACTTCAATTTTTTGTTTTGATGCAATAATAAGATGATTGTCTTTTAACATTTTTAATATATTATCTTCATTATTATTTATAAAAGCATCTGGTTTTAACATCATATAAGTTTCTTGCATAGTTGATAACCTCCTTTAAACAGTATACCATAAATATAAATATTATTCATAATTCAATTATATTCAAACATTCAAATTTCATTCTGTTCTTTCTTTTTAAATTTGTTATAATGGTAAACGGTGATAGGGAGGTAT
>JAVWHX010000038.1:0-23057 GCA_036639875.1 Coprobacillus sp. | reverse complement strand
AGAAAAGATAGATATGTGTACATTAACAGATCAAATTAGAATGGCTGGAAAACAAGAAGGTTTAATTGAAGGAAAAAAAGAAGGAAGAATTTCCCTTTTTGTAGAGTTATTAAAAGCAAGATTCGCCCCATTATCACAAGATATAATTCATGATATAGAGAACAGTAATCTTGAACAATTAGAATCACTAAAAACTCATTTCTACGAAATCAATAGCCAAGAGGATATTATAAAGACACTTAACAACAAAGTATAAGAAGTAGGACATCAATGATGTTCTACTTCTTATTAATATAGAAAAAGATATCATTTCTGATATCTTAAGCTTCTTCAAATAAGTCTTTTGCAACAGAACATAATGGACAAGCCCAATCTTCTGGTAAATCAGCAAATTTTGTTCCTGGAGCAACTCCATTGTCTACATCTCCAACTTCTTCATCATAAATGTATCCACATACATTACATACATATTTCACTTTGACATCCTCCTTTCATAATTTCTTCAGCCAACTGATTCATTTCAGTTTTATTTTGTTCATTCATTGCTGAACGAATTGTAATAAATGGTTCAATAAACTCTATACCTTTCATTGTCTCAAGTGTTGTTTTCATTGTTTTTAAAGCACTAGGTGCCCATGAACCATTCTCAATCAATGAAACACATCGTTTCTGATAATTTTTACTTTTCAAATGATTTAAGAAATCTTCCATTGGTGGAAAAACCCCACCATCATATGAACACGCTGCTAAGACAATACGATCATAAGCGAAAGCATCACTTACTGCATAAGAAAGATCTTCTCTCGTCAAATCATGTACAACTACATTTTCTCCCAGCATTCTTAGCTTCTCTACAAGGTAATCAACAGCTAAAGTAGTATGACCATGAATAGATGCATAAGCAACCATAACCCCGGCTTCTTGTGCTTGATAAGAACTCCATAACTGATAATTCTTTATATACTCATCTAATGGAGAGACTAACACTGGTCCATGCAATGGACAGATTGTTTGAATATCAAAAACAGAAACTTTTTTTAATAAAGATTGAACTTGTAAACCATACTTACCAACAATATTATAATAATAACGTCTTGCTTCACTTATCCATTCTTGATCATCTAATAAACCAAATCTTCCAAATGCATCAGCTGAAAAGAAAACTTTTTCAGTTTTTTCATAAGACATCATAACTTCAGGCCAATGAACCATTGGAGCCATTACAAACTGTAAAGAATGATGACCTAATTCTAATACATCACCTTCTTTTACTACAACTTGTCTTTCCTTAAAATCAGTACCAAAGAATTGTTCCATCATCACAAATGTTTTTACATTACCAACAATCTTCATATCTGGATATTTTTGTGCTAATAGAAAAATATTAGCTCCATGATCCGGTTCCATATGAGACACAATTAAGTAATTCGGATTTTTACCATTTAATGTTGTTTCTACATTTTGTGTCCACTGAGCTTGGGCTCTTAAATCAACAGTATCCATAATTGCTATTTCATCATCTAAAATGATATATGAATTATATGTAACACCATTCTTTAAAGAGTATTGACTTTCAAAAATATCTAAGCTTTTATCTTCAACTCCTACATACTTTATTGATTCACTTATCATCGTTATCTTCACCTCGTTTTTATTTTACTTCCTCACACATAACATTGCAATAATTATGCACTTTTAAAAACAAATATATACAAAAGGATAGACTTTTCATCTATCCTTCTCACTACAATTAGATTGTTACTTTCACAGCAGTTCCATCAGGACCTGGTGTTTCATTTAAATATTGAGAAACTTTTTCTCTTGTTTCTTGATTACTAACAACACATGCAGAAACTTTAGTGACTTCTCCATCAACGAGTGCATTTGCAAATCCTGCACAACCAGGATATCCACATCCACCACAATTAGCACCAGGAAGCATTTCGATAACTTCAGTAACTCTGCTGTCTTCTTCAACAACAAGATACATATTAGCAACTCCTAAGATACCTCCAAGAATCGCACCAACTGCTAATAACACTAAAACAGCACTAATGTCCATCTCTATTTTCCTCCTCATGATGAGCACTATGATGTGAACACACTATATTATTACAGCCGCCACATTCACTCATATCATCACACCCTTCAGGTTTTGGGGTGTTTTTATTTAATATATACGTTCCAATAAAGATAGCTATTAAAATAGCTAGCCATAAAATTGCTGTTAATGACATTATACAAGACCTGCGATTCCTGCAAGAGCACAAGCCATAATTCCAGCTGTAATTAACGCTATTGGAGTTCCTTTAAAACTTTCAGGAACAGCAGCAATATCTAATCTTTCTCTAATTGTTGCAAAGACATAGATAACAAGTGTAAATCCAATAGGTACAGCAAGACCAGCAACTGCTGCTTCAATAAATGAATAATTATTTGTAATATTTTCTAAAGCAACACCTAATACAGCACAGTTTGTTGTAATTAAAGGTAAATAAACTCCCATAGACTTATAAATCTCTGGACTTGTTTTCTTTAAGAACATTTCAACAAATTGAACCAAAGAAGCAATAACCAAAATAAATGTTATTAAATCTAAATAAGTAATTTCAAGTGGTTTTAACACACCATAATAAATAGCATATGTGATAAGAGATGCTACAAAGATAACAAAGATAACAGCATATCCCATATTTAACGCATTCTTAGGTTTCTTAGAAACTCCAAGTAATGGACAAACAGCAAGGAACCTACTTAAAACAATATTGTTAACAAATGTTAATCCAATAAATAAACTAATCAATTCCATACTATTTCACCTCCGCTTTCTTTGCTTTATTCACTTTTCTTACATTCAAGAATTGAATAAAAGCAAGAATACATCCTAAAGTAATAAATGCACCAGCAGGTTGAGTAAACAATGAAATTGCATAATCACCAAATAACTTCACTTCAAAAATCACTTGAGTTGCATCAAATGGATTTAATAAAGTTAATCCACCAGTACCAATCAATTCTCTACAAAATGAAATAGCAACAACTGCAAAAGTATAACCAATACCCATACCAATTGCATCTAATAAAGAATCAATAACACTATTCTTAGAAGCAAAGCTTTCAGCTCTACCAAGAATAATACAGTTAACAACAATTAATGGAATGAACACCCCTAAAGATGAGTATAATTCTGGAGTATATGCATTCATTAACATTTGTACACATTTTACCAATGTTGCGATAACAACAATAAATACAGGAATTCTTATTTCATTAGGAATAATCTTTCTTAACAATGAAATAATAACGTTACTCATAACCAATACACAAATAACAGCCATTCCCATACCAATCGCATTTGTTAAGTTCGTTGTAATTGCTAAGGCAGAACATAGACCTAACAATAACACAAAGATTGGATTTTCAACAAATAAACCTTTTTTGAGAATATCAAATTTTTTCATCTATGTTCCCTCCTATTTAAAATTTTCTTCATAATGAGCAGTTGCTTGTTCAATACCATCTACAACTGCTTTAGATGTAAAAGTGGCTCCAGAAATAGTATCAATAGAATCACCAATGTTCTTTCCTACAATACTTTTCTTATAACTTTCATCAGCAACCTTATCACCAATACCCTTTGTTTCTTGAGAAATATCAGCAATTTCAAATCCCTTATATGTCCCAGCTTTATCCAAACCAATCAAAATCACAACTGGTCCTTTATAACCTTGAACAGATGTCTTATAAACATATCCTTTATCACCAGCAGAATAGATGTCTTTAATTGCAGGATAATCAGCAAGATTACTCTCCACTTTCTTAAACTCTTCTCCACCAGAATAAATCTTCACTAAATTTTGTTTTTCACTAGCAATAGCAGCTTCTTGAATCAAAGGATCAGTTACACTATTAACTAATGATAAAGCTGCACCAGAAAGTCCTGCAACAATTGCAAGGAAAAGCGCTAATTTTACAATTTTCATATCTTTTCCCCCTTACTTTGTAGCTGCAATTGCTTTTTTAATTGCAGAGACAATTCCTTTCGTAGTCATTGTAGCACCAGTTGATGTATCAACCCCATCAATATCAGCAAAAGCAAATTCTTTTACTAAATACTTATCATAGAAGTCTTTCATTTTACCAGATCCAATACCTTTAATTAAATCAGCACCATAATATTCAGTTTCACCTTCTGCTTCTAAGAATTCAATTTTTGTAATCATAGATTTCTCTTTATCAGCAGTAATTCTAATCTTCATTGGTTTATCTGATTTATAACCATTTTCACTCATTGTATATACATAAGTATTTCCAGAAACTTTACGTTCTATTTGTGACATCACAATTGCACCTTTAATCGCATTCATAACACCTTTTGCTGTCATAGTAGCTCCAGTTGCAGTATCAACACCATCAACATCACTTATTTTCAATTCAGCACCTAGTACTTTATCATAGAAGTCTTTCTTCTTACCAGCTCCGATACCCATTACTAAATCAGCACCATAATATTCAGTTTCTCCAGGGTGTTCTAAAACCTTTACAGATTTAATTGTATCCCCAGATATTTTAACTTCAATTTTCATAGGTTTATCAGTTGTATAACCAGTCGTTTCCATGATGTAACCACCATCTATTTCTTTTAAAACTTTAAAGTTATAAGCATTAGCTTCTGCTTCTTCTTGTTTCTTTTTAGCTTCTTCTTTTTTCTTCTTATCAGCAGCAGCTTTTGCTTCTGCTTCTTTAATATCATTTTGAATGCTATAACCAGCACCATAAACACAACCCATAGAGATTGCTAAACATACGGCAACAATACCCCATTGTTTTACAATCTTTGTATTCGTTCTTCCTAAAACAAAAGAATCAATTAATGGTGTTAACATATTCATCATTAAAATTGAGAACAATACACCTTCAGGATAATTTGCTTTTAAACGAATAATCATTGTTAAGAAACCAAGTCCAATACCATAAAGAATCTTACCTAAAGGACTGCTTGGCGAAGTGACTGGATCCGTTGCCATAAAGACAGCACCAAAGACAACTCCTCCAATACATAAATGAATAATTGGATAAGTTAATAAATCCAATCCATTCATTGCTGCATAGACAACACTTAAGATAATAACAGTTCCAAGATATGCAACTGGAATTCTAAAATCAAAAACTCTTCTTACTGCTAAAATAACACCAACAAGTAAGATTAACCAAATACATGTTTCTCCTAATGCACCACCATGATTACCAGTAAACAAATCCATTAATTGATATGTGAATTCTTTTCCACCCATCCAGTTTGTACTCGCAAGCATAGCTGCAGGTGTTGCAGCAGATGTTACATCAGTCGCACCTTTCATACCATCAACATATGGTAATAATTTATCAGCAAATGATAAATGTACAAGCACACGTCCTACTAAAGCAGGATTAAATATATTGTGACCAAATCCTCCAAATACTAATTTTCCTAGGAAAATAGAAACAAATGATCCAATTCCTACAACATATAATGGAGTTCCAATTGGTAATGTTAATGCAAGAATAATTGCTGTAACAATTGGAAAACCATTTTTAATTTGTTCTAAAGGATTCGTCTTATGAATTAATCCCCAAATTGCTTCTGTTGCTAAAGCAACAGCAATTGAAACCAAATAAATCAAACCAGCTTTTATTAATGGTTCATTTGAAGAGAAATTATAGTAATAATAATATAATGAATAAGCCATAATAACGACTAATCCAATAGATAAATCTCTCATAATTCTATATGTAGAGAGTTTTTGTCTATAGTTTGGTGATGTTGTTTTTAAAGTAATCTTCATATCTATATCCTCCCTCTACGCTTTTCTCTTTTGTGCTAATTGTAAACGACGTTTTGCCTTAGCTACCATATCAGTCACTTCAATCTTACTTGGACAAATATAAGTACACATACCACATTCAACACAACGAGATGTATCTAATTTTTCAATCAATTCAACATTAGCTGCTTTTTCACCTTGCATAATACGTACAGGTTGTAAATGAGCAGGACAATGTAAAGTACATTCACCACATTTTAAACATGGTAAAGGTTTGATGTCTTCTTTTTTCATAACTGTAATAGCGTTATTATGAGAATAAATCACAAACGTATCATTCATAACTGATTTACCCATCATTGGCCCACCACCAACTAAGAATCCATCACAATCATCATCAATATATCCACCAATTTTTTCTACAATATAATTGACCGGTGTCCCAATTGCAACTTCAACATTTTGTGGATTCTTTAATCCATTTCCAGCAAATGTTACAACACGATGTGTAATAGGTTCACCATTTCTAATACCCTTAGAAACTGCAATAGCAGTTGATGAGTTATTCACAATAACACCTATTTCAGCAGGCAAAAATTCATATTCTTTCTTAAATACTGTTTGAACCAAAACTCTTTCCCAACCCATTGGATAACGATCAGGAACTTCCTGAGGTTTAATATCAGCATAATTCTTAGCTTCTTCAAGTAATAATTCCATTAAATCAGGTTTATGCTCTTTAATTGCTATAATAGCATTATTCGCACCAGCAGCCTTCATTAAGAATTGAGTACCATCAAACAAAGCCTTAATATCTCTTTTCATTGCCAAATGATCACTTGTTAAGAAAGGTTCACATTCAACACCATTAATCAAGATTGTTTCAATATTTGTTGGATCCTTATATTTAAAATAAGTTGGGAACCCTGAACCTCCCAAACCAACAATTCCTAATTCTTTTAAAGCATTAAAAATATCTTCTTGATTCATAGCATCAGGATCTTTCACTTCATAAGCTTTAACCCTATCATTTTTATGATCATTTTCTATTACAATATGTTCTTGTAATCTTTTAGAAGCATGCATACGTTTTTCTATTCCTTTTACAGTTCCAGAAACAGATGAATAAATAGGAACAAACACACTCTTACGAACCGCTAATTTTGTCCCAATACTCACATGATCTCCTTCTTTAACTTGTACGTCAAAGTCAGTAGCCATTCCTAAAACAAGTGGAATATAAACAATATCAGGTGCTTCAATAGACAAAATTGGCTTATCTTTTGTTAAAGCCTTTTGTCCATTCAACTTCACTTTTCCTTTTCCAGATAAAATCGACATTGTATCCCTCCATATCTTAATACTTCAACATTATAACATTTAAAGAGCTTTTTGAAAACCATTTCAAACCTTAATTTCACATTTAGAAAAAAAGTTGTTTCTCTCAAAACAACCTTAAACAAACCTATTCATCTTCTAATATAACTGCCGTTCCCATCAACACAGGTTTCGTTGCATCTCTTAAATCAAAACAAACACCCAAGACAGCATTAGCACCTCTTTCTTTTGCTTTTTCACCCAAATAATCTTGCGCATGTTCAAAGTACTTTTCCATTAACATCACAGCCCTAAAACCTCTAACAGCATCATCATATGCCACAACAATTCCTAAATCTTTCACAACTTTTTTATTAGGATAAGTAGATAATGTAGATATAATCATAAGCATCCTCCTTTTTTATATTATAACAAAAAAAGTAGTACAAAACTACTTTCTCGTTAATTTAACAATCATTTCTAATTTAGCAGTATATGGATATGTATCTATAGGTACAATTCGTTCAATATCATAATAACGTTTCAATTCTTCTAAGTCTTTTGCTAGAGCAGAAGGATGATCACATACATAGATAACTTCTTTGACTTTAGATAAAACCAAACTCTTTTTAATAGCCTGTGATAATTCTTCTCTTCTGATAACCATAACATCAAAGTTATTCTTTTTACATTGTGTAACAACTGCTTCATCTATTCCTTTACATAAGAATGTCACATTCTCTTTTCTTAAGAACTTTGCATTATTTTGAGCATCCTTAATATGATAATTTTTATCATCAACAGCAATCACCTTATTATCTAAGGCTAATTCTAAAATCCCTACACCACAACCTAAAGATAAAACATCACCAGGTTTTGTAATTAAAGATTTCATGATTTTTAATTTTTCTTTTTCCATTTCTGGATTTACAGGAAATTGTGATTTCACTGAATATAAATATTGTTGATCAAAACATTCAAACTCCATATTAGATTTCCCATATATCTTTGAAAATCCTTGTAATTCAAAGTCTTGATAACGTGTCGTATTAATTGTGAAATAAATACTTTTCACTTCTTTAATTTTTTCTACTTCTTGAGTCACTTCTTCACTAATACCATCAACCCCAGTTACAAACAAAACTTGTAATTGACCTTCAACATTTCTTACACGCATAAAACGCAAACCTTTTTTAAACTTATCACTATAAGATTTAACAGCTTTATCGTTTAAAATATTCTCTATTTTCACTAAACATTCATTAATTAATGGATCTTGCATACTACATCCATTCATAAAAGTTAAATATTTAGATTCTCTTTGATAAATACCTGCGCTTAATTTCCCCTTATAATAAGCAATTGGTAAAGAAACGACTTTACGATAACCTAATTCAAGTGGACTAGGTAAAGTTGTTCTAATAGGTAAAGCTTCAACATCAAAACTACTAAACTTCTTAAAAGCATCTTTTAAGATTCCTTTTTTAAGAGGTAATTGTTGTTTATAAGGCATCCCTATTAATGAACATCCTTGACATTGTTCATTCTCTTTACAAAAAGAATCAATTCTATCAGGTGAAGGTTTTATATATTGCAAAACTTTCCCTTTTAAAAACTTCTTGTTTTCTTCAATAACTTCTACTTCAACAATTTCACCTGGTAATGCATTATTTATAAAACATATCTTTTTATCAATATATCCAATACCTTCCCCATTAATTCCTAACTTTTTAATTTCTACTTCTGATTTTACCATTTTCATCTCTCCTTCGATGCAAAATATTTGTGATATACATTCCAATATAAAAGACTTCCGCTGCCCAATCAAAGACAAAGAGTACCATAACAATTGCTGCTAAAGGACCATATACAGATTGAAAGTCAGCAAATTGAAAATATATATTTAAAGCATAATATAAAACTAACATTAAAGCACTTGCTACCAAGGCACCTTCAAATGCATCAGCATGATGGATACGAATACGAGGTACAATCATATATATACTCATTAAACAAAAAACCATTAAAAAGTATAAAAAGATATGCTTAATTCCAAACAAAGAATATAAGAAATTAAAGATAATCGCTAATGGTCCCATTGCAATAACAGCAATAATTCCTATCAATAACAAGATTAAGAATATTGTTACTTTAAAAGTATAAATATAATAACTCACTATTCCTTCATCATCTTCATTTTTATACATATTTTTAGATATCTCATAAATATTTCCTATTCCTCTTGATACAGTATACAATGAAATACACATTGTCACAACAGCAACCGTACTTACTGATTTAGATTGTAAAACATCTATTAACATTGTTGCATATTCTTTGACAATAACTTGATTAATAATTTCAACAACAAAACTAAAATCAATATTCAATAAAGACATTCCAATTGCTAATAAAGAAAAGATCGGAATCATAATTAACAACAGATAAAAAGAGAGTGCAGCTGGTGCATATGAAGGCACAACAGACCGATAATCATCATATATACTGACACACTTTTCATAAAATGCCTTCATATTTTCCCTCCTAGAACAAAAGAAAAACATTAATCATGTTTTTCTAAGTCTTCATCTTGTTCTTCATCATCATTTAATAATTCTAGTCTTAATTGAACAATTCTATTCTTATCAATTTTTTCAATGGTAAGTAATGTATTTTCAATTCTTAAAACTTGATTAAGTTCTGGACTCCCGTTACATTCTCCAAGTACAAGACCACCAATAGATTCAAAATCTTCTGATGAAAAATACGTATGGCAAAATTCATTCACTTCATCAATATTCAAACTTCCATCAATTAAATATTGATCATTGCCTAAATCAATAATAGATTCTTCAATTTCATCATACTCATCATCTATTTCACCAACAATTTCCTCTACAATATCTTCAAGTGTCACAATACCGCTCATAACACCATACTCATCTAGAACAATAGCTAAAGAAATATGTTCTTTTCTCATTGATTCAAAAACATCTGATATATTGTTAAATTCATAAACAAAGAAACTTTCTCTCATAAATTCCTTAACATCAAACTTTGATTTTACAACCTTAGATAACATTAAATCTTTTATATGAAGAACACCTATAATTTCATCATATGACTCAGCATGAATAGGTATTCTTGAAAACTGATTTTCTTTAAATATCTTCATCAATTCATTATAAGTCACATCTTCTGGTGCGCTATCAACATGAATACGAGGAGTCATAATTTCTTTAATTTCAGTATCCCCAAATTCAAACACATTATGAATCATTTGTCTTTCTTCATCTTCTAAGACACCTTCTTCATGGGATACAGTCACAATTGTTTTTAAATCTTCTTCAGTCATAGTAGGACCAGTATCACCACCACCACCAAGAATCTTTATAAAGAAATGTGAAATGATATTTAAAATCACCACAACAGGTGAAAAAACAAACACAACAAAACGAATAAAACGACAAACTGCAAAAGCTATTTTTTCTGCTTTTCTAGTCGCTAATGATTTTGGAGTGATTTCTCCAAATATCAAGATAACCAAAGTTACAAACCCAGTTGCTATAGCAACACCCGTTCCTTCATTACCAAAGATGGAAATAATAAAAGATGTTGTTAATGAAGACGCTCCAATATTCACCAAGTTATTACCAACAAGTATAGAACTTAACAAACGATCTTGTTTCTCTAATAATTTATCAACAACAATCGCTCTTTTATTATTATCTTCTGCTAAAGTTCTTATTCTTATTTTGTTCACAGATAAAAAAGCTGTTTCACTCATTGAAAACAATGCTGATAAAGCTATCAACAAAATAAATATGACAATCATAACTATCTGATTCGGGTCCACGTATAAAAAATCTCCTTATTATTAATTTATTCAATATTAATATAAACATGATGAAAAGTCAAATTTTCATCTTTCTAACATATATATTAGTATAACGTTTTTTTATATTTTTTCAATCAAATCTATACGAAAAGGAGCTTATTATGTATAAACTTGCTATAACAGTTCGAAAGAAAGAAGATATGACTTTTTTTATGAACAATACTTACTATCAATTCTTATCATCTTATTTCGATATTGAATTGGTATTGCCTAGAGTCAATCATAATTATATAGATATCGTGAAAAGAAATGATGTATTGCTTTTAAGTGGAGGCGATGATATTGAACCAAGTTATTATCAACAAGCTCAACATCCATTAACAATCAAAGAACATTACGATATTGAGACAATGGATTTTGCCTTATTAAAACAATTTTATCAGCATCATAAAAAAATTATTGGAATATGTCGCGGTATTCAAGTTATCAATGTATTTTTCAAAGGAACACTTTATCAAGATATTCCCTCTCAATATAAAACCACAATTAATCATAGTTGTGATCATCATTATATCGATGTTATAAATAACACAAGATTATCAAACTATTTCCCTCACTCCATCTATGTGAATTCATTTCATCACCAAAATATTGATCAAGCTTCTCATTTATTTCAAGTGAATGCAATCAGTGAAGATGGTTTAATAGAAGGAATTGAAAATCATCAAATTCTTGCTGTACAATGGCATCCAGAACGACTTGATTCATTACATCAAGAACTCTTTATACAGATGATAATTGACTTTATTAATAATACTGAGATAAAGAAAAAGTAAGAACATAATTTCTTACTTTCTCTACATACTATTTTAAATCTTTTAAACAAGCAATCATTTCTTTATGATGCTTTTTTCTTTGTACTAAATAAAGAATTGGAAATGTCACTAGACTTGCTGCAATAATTCCTAAAAACACCATAATTAATGTTTGATTAATAAGTTCCATTATCTCACTCCTTTACTCAACATCTTCATACTTTGTAAGCAATTCTTCTAGAAGTGATGCATATTGACTCTCCATTGCATTCTTCTTCTCAGAACTGTTTTTAAATTTATTCACAGCACCAGTCGCTCTTGCAATTGGTTGAAGTGTCCCTGCTCCAGCAATGCATCCCCCAGGGCATGCCATACCTTCTAATAAGTAACCATTATATTTACCAGTTTTGGCATCTTTTAACATCTTTCGACAATTTTGCAAACTCTCTTCAGCATGAACTTTGACATCCATATCAGGATATTCTTTTTTTATACATTCAACTACTGCCGTTGCAACGCCACCGCTTATTGCGAATCCACGTCCTGCAGCTGTTGCTTCAATCAATGGATCAGCTTCGATAATCTCATCAAAGTGAATATCTTTTGCTTCAAACATTCCCATGATTTCTTCAAATGTTAAAACAAAATCAACATCACTTCTTACAGACTGACGAGATGCTTCTAGTTTTTTAGCTGCACATGGTCCAACAAAGACAACCTTACAATCAGGATGATCTTTCTTGATCATTCTTGCTGTTAACACCATCGGAGTTAATGCCATAGATATATATGATTTGAATTCTGGATATAACTTCTTTGCCATTACCGACCACGCAGGACAACACGATGTAGCCATAAACGGTTGCTTCTCAGGGACTTTTTCTAAGAAGTCATGTGCTTCATCCAAAGTACATAAATCAGCTCCAATCGCAACTTCTACAACATCTTCAAAACCAAGTTTCTTCATTGCTCCTTTTAATTTCTCTGGTGTAACTTTTGGACCAAGTTGACCAACAAATGCAGGTGCAATCGCTGCATAAACTTTTTGCCCTTGGTTCATTGCAGTAATAGCTTGAAATATTTGTCCTTTATCACTAATTGCTCCAAATGGACAATTCACTAAACACATACCACAAGATACACATTTATCATAATCTATATCTGCATGACCATTCTCATCAGTTAAAATCGCATCCATCCCACACGCCTTCGCACAAGGTCTTTGAACTTTCATAATTGCACTATATGGACAAGCCTTGATACATAATCCGCACTTAATACATTTTTCTTGATCAATTACACTTTTTCCATTCATAATACTGATAGCCCCTTTTGGACAAACTTCTTTACATGGGTGAGCTAAACAACCTTGACATAAATCAGTGACTCTCACTTGATTATCAGGACAAGCATGACAAGCAAATTTAATTATATTTATAAGTGGTGGTTCATAATACTTTTCAGCAATAGCACTTTCGCTAATACCTTGTGACAACAATGTATGTTCATCTACACGGCGTAAAGGTAGTCCCATTGCCAAACGTAAACGTTCACCTACAATTGCTCTTTCAAGAAAAATACTCTCGCGATAAGTTGCTGTTTCTCCTGGGATAATCTTATATGGTAATTCTTCTATAATCGAATAATCTGCTTGATAAGCCATACGGGCTATCTCAGTAAAAATTTTTCTACGTATATCTGTAACTGATGAATAAACACCTCTCATATTCTCAACCCCTCCTATAACCTATTTCATCTTTTATTCTACTCCTTTCAAACTCATATGCAACCCTACAATCAAAATAATTTCATTCTATTTATCATTTATATTTATAAATATATTTTAAACTATATAAAAATAAGAAAAGGGAAATTCCCTTTTCTTATTATAACAACGATTGATATAATTCTTTAATTTCAGTAACACTTGTATCTCTTGGATTACCAGGGCGACAAGCATCAGCATACGCTGATTCAGATAAGAAATCTAAATCTTCAGCTTTTACAATGTCTTTTAAGTTAGCAGGTATACCAACATCTTGCGATAACTTCTTAACTGCATTAATAGCAGCTTGACGATATTCCTCTTGTGACATACCTGATGTATCAACACCCATTGCTTCAGCAATATCTTTATATTTAGTTCCAGTAGCAACTGCATTATATTCCATAACAGTTGGTAAAATAATAGCATTAGCAACACCATGAGGAGTATCATATAAAGCTCCGAGTGGATGTGCCATTGAATGGACAATACCTAAACCAACATTAGAGAATCCCATACCAGCAATATATTGACCCAAAGCCATACCTTCTCTACCTTCATCAGTATTATCAACAGCTCCTCTTAAAGATCTTGCAATAATTTCAATTGCTTTTAAATGGAACATATCACTCATTTCCCATGCTCCAGCAGTAATATAACCTTCAATAGCGTGAGTTAAAGCATCCATTCCAGTAGCCGCAGTCAAACCTTTAGGCATTGATGCCATCATATCAGGATCAACAAAAGCAACAACTGGTAAATCATGTGGATCTACACATACCATTTTACGATCTTTTTGTGCATCAGTAATAACATAGTTGATTGTGACTTCAGCAGCAGTTCCAGCAGTAGTTGGTACAGCCAAAATTGGTGTACAAGGATTCTTAGTATCCGCTACTCCTTCTAAGCTTCTTACATCAGCAAATTCAGGGTTTTTATCAATAATACCAATTGCCTTAGCAGTATCCATTGAAGAACCTCCACCAATAGCAATCATATAATCAGCTTTCATATTGTGTAAAGCTTCAACTCCATGTTGAACATTTTCAATTGTTGGGTTAGCTTTAATATCACTGTAGATTTCATATGATAATCCAGCAGCATCCAATAAATCAGTAACCTTCTTTGTCACTCCAAATTTAATTAAATCCGGATCAGAACATACCATTGCTTTATTGAACCCTCTTGCTTTTGCTTCAACAACAATACTTTCAATTGCTCCTTTCCCATGATAACTTGTTTCATTTAAAATAAATCTGTTTGCCATATTTTAATCTCCTTTTATTATTTTATCTATTATTATTTTATCATTCATGTGAAATTAAAAACAAGTGACAGATAAACCTATCTGTCACTTTCACACTTCTATTCTATATTTTCCTTATCATTAAACATATGGTTTACTATTTGCATAGATCTTTGATAATAAGCATAAGGAGTAAATAATCGATGTATTTCTATTGCCACACCTAGATTCAATCCCATTGCAGCTCCATTTGTAGATTCGCAAATATAAGGAATATCATAATTATCCAAAACCTCTTTAAGCATTTCACACCACATCATTTCCTTTTCAATCAAAAAACAATAATCATCATCTTTCACTTCTCTCAAATCTTTCTTATGACAATTGAAACAATGATTCTCATCACATAACATATGACACTTTTCACAATAATACATAGAAATCCCCTCCCTTATTCCCAATCATGCTTCATGTGAGCATAGGCTTGCTTATCTAAAACACCTGTAAAAACCAATTCCTCTTGATATCTCATTTCCTGACCATTCTCATAATAGCCTAGTAAAGAATGCTTACCATGATAATATTGTCCACAAAAAATGAAATTCATATTTGTATCACAATCATACCCAACCAAAACTGTAGACAATGACAAACCTGGTCTACCACCTATTGGATCAGTAATTCTTAACAATGCAATTAAAATATTTTCAAAAGATTTTTCACTATCAATATCTATCCAATCATCTAAACAAATAGGTAAAGACATAAACTGATTATACATGACTAATTCATCAATATTGAAATCATGAATTCTCTTACATTTCCACTTACAAAGATCTATTATATTTTGTTTAGATTTTGTATCAAACAAAAGCATTGTATCAGTTATATTATTGATTCCAACTTCCTTTTGCATCAAAACCATCTCCTTGTTATTATTATATCACTTCCTATTTTAAATAAAAGAAAAGAAGTAAAAAATTACTTCCCTAAATCTGATAACAATTCTTCTAATTTTGGTGGTAAAGCATCTAACAATAATTCAGCAACAACTTCAGGTTTTTCTTGCATACCTTGAACTGCCCAACGAACTGTCATTGTAATAGAACCATGACAATACATTTCTAATAAAAACATAATATCTGAAGGAATTTCACCTATTTTCTTTTCAATAATATGACGATAGAATTCTAATATACATTGATAATCATAATTCTCTACATTATTATAATCCTTAGACTGAAAAGCTTGCATAAAAAAGACTTTATCATTTAATAAGAAAGTGAACTTCTTTATAAGACCTTCTCTTAATGTTGAAGAATTCCCAATCTGACGAAAAGACTTATCAGCTAACTTTTCAAAATACCAATTCACCAAATCATATTTATCTTGAAAATTACGATAAAATGTTTGTCTTGTCATTCCACTGTGTTTCACAATATCTGTAACAGTAATCTTATCAAGTGGTTGATTTATCATTAAATCTTTAATGCTTTGGGCAAATATATATTTTGTTTGATCATGTTCATTCATTAATCCACCTCATTTGAGAATATATTTTTAGTTCTTCTCTATTTTAACATGAGTATGATAAAAATTTAATAGTTATTTAATTATTTTTGTAAGTTCGTTCATGATATATTCAATAGCAATATGCATAGATAGTCTTGTATCTATATCATAGCCTTCATTGACTCCAGTTGATACATAAATAGCATAATCTGCTAATTCTTGCATCTTTGAATATTTTCTTTCTGTTATCAAAATAACTTGATTCCCACTCATTTTTGCATTCTTAATAACATCTAATAATGAATCAGTTGTTCCATCACGAGAAAAAACAATAACCAAATCTTCTCTTTTTAAATTATTAGCTTCTAAATACATAAACCATTGATCTTCAGGATAATTCGTTCTAATCCCCATCAAACTTAATTTAACAGCCAATATCTTAGCAATATAATTATTCATACCAGTCGAACAAATCAAAACAGAAGATGCTTTAGAAATCTTTTCAACAATAGATTTCATATCAGTACTCTTCAATAAATCAATTGTATTACTTATTTGCTTTTCAATCACTTGCATACTATCAACACAATCATCACTCATTTGACTAAACATAGTTTCTCTTCTTTGATATAACAAATCATATCTAAACTCCATAAAAGTACGATAACCTAGTTTCTTAGCCATTCTAAATATTGTTGTTGTTGAAACAAGTAAAAAATCAGCAAGTGATGCAATTGTACAATTAGGATCCAATGTTTCTGTTTCAATCAACTTATGAAAGCATTCAACCTCTAACTTACTTAACGAATCACTATTCTTTTGAAAAGAAGATAACAAACTCATAATTCCACCTCTCAATCAATATAACACAAAGGAGAGTGATTTATCAATCACTCTCCTTCACAATCACTGTTATAAATGTTTGTGCTAAAACTTTTGGAAGTTTCACTTGATTTGAGATAACCTCAAGTTCTTCTAATACTTCCTCTTTAACATTACTATAATAACAACGACTTCCTTTATGAAGAGTTAATAGTCCTTCATCAATATCATGTTCAGTATTGTTATTGAAGCGATAAACAATACCATTATCTTTTTCACATTGTTTTAAAGCTATTAATTCTAATCCATCACTCACTTGACACATTGAATAATCCCACAACAAATCATTATCTTTATGTTTATCAAGTTTATTGACATATCTTGTTATGATTGGTGTCGTTAAAACTTCAGATTGTTTAATCAAATCATCAATTACATTATCATCACCAAAATATATTGAGTAATCACTTGTAACTTCTTTTTCCAATTGAGATGAAGGAGCATCCAATCGGTAGCCAGAAGAACGTCCAGGACGAATTAATAAATCAGCTTTTCCAAATTTACCTACACTTCTTAATAATGTTAAACATAAAGTTTGATCATCTTCAATTGTATATTCCATTGGTCCACCACTTATAATCGCATATGCTTCTTGGTTATGATTGAGTTTAACAAAACGCTTCATTGGATATATTGGTAATTCTTCTTCTGTTGCACCATTTTCTAAACCACGTTGTTTTAAAATTGTATTACTTCTTACAATTGTTCCGAAATGATCTTGACTTAAATTTTCTTTTGAAGAATAAACATCTTTAAAAGCAACTTTGATAATATGATCTTTTCCTTTATTAAGAATAGATGTATGAAAATCAATTGTTTTTTGATGTGCTTTTAATGAAATATAAGAAACTATTTGAGAAGTCACTTTTTCAGTATCAATACGATAATGATTTTCAATTCTCGCTGGTGTTATAAAATCGTATGTTATTTTATACACCACTTCTATTGAAGATGATTCTATACACTCAATTCTTGGTTTCATATTCAAGGAAGTTAATCTTGAATCATTCTTTGGTGGTGAATAATTATATTCATCACCATCATCTCCTGATTCAATCAATGTATGAACGTGTTGATAAGTTGTTTTTGTATGTTTATTTGTAACAGTCAAAGTTCCATTATCATTCACAATCATATCTAAATATTGATTTTCTACATGATAATCATCGATAATATGAACATCACCTTGTATAGTTTCCTTATTCTTTTGATCAAAACAAACTTTAAGAATCTTATATCCCATTGATGGAATCATTGAAGCTGCTATTTTCAATTGAACACGGTATTTACTTCCTTCAATAATTTCTCCACCATCATGAAAATTATGAATACCATTATAATATTCTATTTCAGCACTGACTTCTTTATCCTCATTCATCAGGATATAAGGAATAACTTGATCATGTTCATCTTTTAATACAAAATTTTGATGTTCAACAATCATACTTACAAACGCATAATCTTGTCTTTGATAAGGCAACGTATTTAACAAAACTAATATATCTTCATTTTCTTTTAAACATGCTGTTTGAATATGATTGATAATATGACGAATACTTAACCAAACCAATTCATTTAAACCATGTCTTAAGTTTAACAATCTGTTTTCAACAGTTTGATTGACTGTTTCTGGTGAAGAACTATACATAGAATCATGAAATTGATTCTTAAAGATAATTTTCCAAAAATAATTATAAACATCTTGGCAGTAATGAGCACCTAAACTTTTACAAATGATACCTAATGGTTCTACTACTTTAGGGAGAAAAGTTTCATAATAACGCATTTGATTTTTAATATCAATTCTTGTAGAAGTTATTCCTGCATGCATTCTACCAAGGGCCGCACTTCTCGCTTCACCTGAATAAACTTGTAATTCTCTTGGATTATTTTGAAGAGTTTCTTGAACTGCTTTAATATAAAGTTCTGGATTTGATTGTAAGATTTGAACGTCTTCAAAAGAAAGTTCTTTTAATAATGAAGATGTTTCATAACTAGGAAATACATAATCACTTCCTAACATAGACAATATTTCACCATCTTTAAATCTTTCATTTAAAGTCTTTAAATGTATTTCAATATCCTTTTGACTCTCTTTCGTTAAACCGCGATAATAGCCATATCCCAAAGCCATATGTACTGCTAATAGCTTTGTATTCCCGTCACCTTGCCACAAAAAGAGAGAATCATCTATCATATCATAATCAAATCCACGCCATATAAAGACTGCATCCATCCCAAATTGACTAAACAATTCAGGAGTTCTTTTGATTTGACCAAAAGCATCAGGAACCCAGCCAACATTCATACAATGTCCCATATCTTGAGCCATATTTGTTCCAATCAGCAGATTTCTAACTAATGATTCTCCACTAGGCATAATCATATCTGGTTGAACATACCAAGGTCCAATTAATAATCTTTTTTCACTAACTAATTTTTTTACTCTTTGTTCTTGATAAGGACAGATTTCTAAATAGTCTTCTAAAGCAGCGGTTTGCCCATCAAAAGTAAAGTATTTATACTCTGGGTCCTTTTCTAGAATGTCTAACAATTGATCAAATAGCCTCACCAAACGAATGCGTGATGCATCACTAGATCTTAACCATTCTCTATCCCAATGAGTATGTGATATAAAATGTAAATTTTTCAATTTTACGCTCCTTGAATATCAATAGTATCTTCTACTTTAGATTTATTTGCTTTTAATTGTAATTTTACAAATGGATAATACATAGCCATATCCAAGAAAAATAAAACAACACATAAGATAACAGGACTTAATGTAAACGCACCTAAAACCCATGCATTTACAAAGATTGGTTCAGCTCCTGAATTTAAAACAACCAAAGGATTAACCAAACCAGATGATGTTGCAAAATATCCAATAATAGCATTCACAACTGGTACAAATACAAATGGGAAGAACATAATTGGATTTAAAACAATAGGTAAACCAAATGTTAATGGTTCATTAATTCCGAATAACCCTGGAATTAATGATAATTTCCCAACAGTTCTTTCTGGTGATCCTTTTTTAGCAACAAATAATAATAAAACAACAAGTGCTAAAGTTGAACCAGAACCACCAATCATTGCATAAACATTACTTAATGTATTTGGGGCAACTTCCTTAATAACATCAAAACTTCCTGCTTCTAAATATAATTGAATATGTTCCATAAAGATTGGCATCCATAATACAGAAATCAATCCCCACATAATAGAGAAACCATGAATTCCAAAGAACCATAATAACTGCATTAAAATAATGACAATAATAACAGCTGGTAAGCCAGTTCCAACTCCTTTTAATGGAGTAATTATAAATTGAGCAAATAAAACTTGTAAAGATGCAAACCCGAATGCTTCAACAACTTCCTTAACAATAGAGAAAGTCATTAAAATAAGAAAGAATGGTATAATTGACTTAAATGAGTTAAAGATACCTGGTGGCACTGAACCTGGTAACTTAATTGTAAAGTTAGATTTAATTAACTTGTTATACATAACAGCAGTTAATAAACCAATAACAAGTCCTGTAAACATCCCTTCATAATTAAAGAAGTTAATTGTATATGCATTAACTGTTTCTTTCCCAAAAGTTAAAGTTCCTGGGACTGTTGCCATATATGCAACCAATGCAATAATACTTGCAACTAAAGGAACACAATGTGGATTGTCTCTTTTGACTTGATCAGCATAGAAATATGAAGAAGATAAAACAATAACAACTCCTATCAATCCCATAGCAACAGCATTTACATTCCCACATACATTAATAATATGTCCCAAAATTCCATCTAATGATATCCCAAATTGTTCAGCCCAATACTTCCCTTGAGAATTAATCAAACCTGATAAAGACCCTACAACAGTAAAAGGCATACTTAAGATAAAAGCATCTTTAATTGCCACTAAAACTTTATTTGATGTCATCTTATTTGAAATAGGCATCAAATATTTTTCTAAAATTTCCATAAATTTATTCATTTCTTTTTCCTCCTGCAACAACTATAACAACTATGAAAGCCCTTTACCATTTCATAAGTTGTAAAATTTTTCCAATTTAAAAATATGCCTTTATAACCAATTCACAAAACAATGAATTTGCCCAACAAAACCAAGGTCTTGTATACTTTGTATCATCATTACATTCAATACTTTCATGACAATATAATGTATCCCCTGTTGTTGAAACAATCATATCAATACACTCTAACATTTCTTCTCTAGATGTAGAAGTTAATCCTTGCATTGATAAAGCAATTGGCCAAACATAACCTACCCATGTATGAGGAGAACCAATACCCGAAAGTTTTTCTCCTTGATAATAATAAGGATTATCAATACTTAAAATAAACTTTCTTGTATTTTGATAAAGAGGATCTTCTTTTCGTAAATAACCAAGATATGGTAAAGATAATAAACTTGGGACATTAGCATCATCCATCAAACAATGATTTCCATATCCATCCGTCTCATAAGCATAAATTTTTCCATAACGTATATGTTCTACAATCCCATATAATTCAATCCCATAATCAATTTCAAACTGTAATGACTTTGCTTTTTCAAATAAGATATCATCTTGATAAATATCCCTAGCAAATTCTTGAATATAAGAAAGGGTAACAGAAATAAACATATTTCCAGGAATATTATAATGAAAACGACATGCATCATCAGAAGGTCTAAAGCCACTCCAAGTCATACCAGTATAATTCACAGGCATTCCTTTTCCGTGATTTTGTAATGTCTCTGTTTTCTCTAATCCCCAAACCTTAGCCATATCCCTTTGAAATTGATAAGTAGAATTCTCAAAATGTTTTTGTTCTAATATAAATGTATCTATAATTGTATATAAGCATTTTAAAAACTCTTTTGTGAAAATACTTTTATCTTTACAGTTTTGATAATATTGATAAGCCAAACGAATGGGATAACATAAAGAATCTACTTCATATTTTCTTTCCCAAACAAGCGGATGCATATCAGTACGATCATAATACTCTCGTTCAACAACTGGTTCTTTTAAAAATGCATTAGCATAAGGATCTAATAAAATAAAATCAATTTGATTTTTAATTAATCCTTTAATCATTATTCTTAATTCGTTATCTTCGTGAATAAGAGGTAAATAGTGATTCACTTGGGCACTTGAATCTCTTAACCACATTGCATTAATATCACCAGTAATAATATAAGTTTTATCACCATTGATTTGTGTTGATGTATCAATTGTTGATACATAGCACTGTTTAAACATCTGACATAATGTTTGATTTCCTTGTAATACTTTATCTGCTTTTTCTAACATTTCTTCAATCTTTTGTGTTCTCATAATTTCACCTGGTATATTATAAATGACTTATTTAACTGTCATTATTGATATACCTTTTCCTTTCTCTGTATTTTGTTTAGAATTGAATTGTGAATGTGTACTTTATTATTTTTCACCTGTAGCTTGACTACCTTGGCGAGGTTATTGCCACATTATTGTATCTCAATTGTGATTAGTTAGATAAGTCGATTTTTGAACTTGTATCTCCCACCAGGCTCTTTGATACTTTACTTGTGGTTGTCATATTCACATAAAACGAAAGGATGTGTTTTACATGAATTTTATTTCTATTGATGTTGGTAAATTTGATCATTGGACTTCTGTTACCAACTCGGATGGTGAAGTTCTCATTCAACCTTTTAGAATCTCTAATGATTCTATTGGCTTCAATGAATTACTTTCTACCATTTCTTCTTTTAAAAGTCCTCGTCATATTGTCGGTCTTGAAGCCACTGGTCATTATGGCGATAATTTAATTAGATTTCTTCTTGATAACGAATTTGATGTTGGTTTGATTAATCCTATATCTACTGA
>JAVWHX010000037.1:0-23245 GCA_036639875.1 Coprobacillus sp. | reverse complement strand
CAAAAGTCTTTGGACAGCGGTTTTTTTCCATAATTTTCTATTTCTATAAAATCATCAGATAAATTAAGTGTGGATGACACATCTTTACAGTTTAATGATTTAATATTGGTCAAATTTGAAGTATTCAAATATATTTCTACAATGATAGTTTCGATGAAATTATCGCGTTTCAAAACCGTGAAAAATTTTCCATTAGGCAAACTAAGATTTTGAAATTCATACTTAGATTTTATTTCAAATTTATCAATTGCCGAATGTGTAATCCAATGATATTGTGATATTTTTGGCATATTTGCAATGTTTCTGTCCAGTATATCAAGGCTTACTCTGTCTTTTGCTATATCCAATAAATCAGCAATTCTTAATAATATCATCATGTATTTTTCACTTACTACATCCAACTTTGCATTTGATTTTAACCCATAAACATCTGTAGCATTAGCTCCATGTGCAGCCGAAACAGCAGATACAATTGCTCTTACTGGTAAATTTATAAAGTTTAAATCAGAAGTGGATTTTATAAAATTTGCACTTGAAACAACATGTGTATCTCTTGAAAGTGATTCAAAGTAATAGTTCACCCTTTCAAAAGCATCTTTCATAACTGCTTTTATATTTGTTTTATTATCAAAATGAAATTCATCCGAATTAGTTGCGCCTTCAAACACCCCTTGCTTAAATTTCAAAAATGAGCTATAAATCTCATCGGTTTTAGCATTGTTTTCAAGAAAACTATCCATACTTGGTTGTAAAATCATAGATATATCATGTAAGTAACAGGCTAAAAACAGTATATAGTAATCGATTGATTTAATCTGTAAGAAGTCAAACATTTTACAAATATTTACGCTAGATTTAATTAACTCCACAGAATGTTCTTGATTATGTA
Source organism: Coprobacillus sp. (assembly GCA_036639875.1). Lineage (GTDB taxonomy): Bacteria > Bacillota_I > Bacilli_A > Erysipelotrichales > Coprobacillaceae > JAVWHX01. Next base: position 22,356 of record JAVWHX010000037.1, on the reverse strand, counting down.
ATGTATAAAAATATAAAAATCTAGATCCGTTTTTCCATACACTTGATACATATTTATGTACTAAGATTAGATTATCGACTAGTTCAGCAGATCTAACATGTGTTTTAAATATATTCAATACTTCAATTAACGAAAAGTCTACCTTTTCGTAATTTTTATCAGTAAGATTATGAATTGTAGAAGTCAAAAATGCTACAAAGTCTTCAACTGACACGCTTTTATTTCTAACGTACAATAAAATTCTAAGTTCATAATATTTCAAAGGTCTTTTGTCTAGTTTTATAAATTCAATATCATTAGACACTTCTAAATTCAAAATTGTGGAAATATAACTATTGATTATGTTTCTTTTATATGAATTTGAATACTTATATATCCATTTGTTATAACTATAGTTTTTATCAAAGCCAAGCCAAATTTCTTGTTTTTGAGATAAAATCATACGCAATTTATCTTTTATTAATTCTTCTGGCTTACGTGCAAAGACACCTAATATTTTAGTAGAAACCTTCTTCAATGTAGAAAAACGTAAATCCAAATACTCTACATTTTTTGAGAAATTCTCAGAAAAATAAAGTATTTTCACATCTAAAGTACGAGCTAACCTTTCTTCAAAACATAATATATCGCTAATAAATTTCTTTTTCTCTTCTTTAGTCATTTCATTTATGATTAATGCTGCTTCTGGAAGGAAAATATCTTCATCAAAATACTGAAAAACAGATTCGAAATCACTAGGAGTTTCCAATTGATTATTAATGAATTTTTTACAAAAAGACTGCTTGATGTCTGATATGTCATCAAGTTGCCTAAACTCTAAAATTCTCTTTCTATAACCAAAGAATTTTTTGTATCGAATTAGTGATTTCAAATAAATTCTAAACGTATCTGTTTGATCTGATTCTTTTTCCTTTTTTTCAGAACTTGTAGAATTGATATATTTTTTTACATTGTTTATTTCCATTTCAAGTGCATTATATATGTTAAGTATTTTATCCGCTATGCTTATATCTTGCATTTCTGTCATTGTATTATTAATTTCAAAAGATACTCTTGATGCTTCAAGACCAACCCCCATCAAAAAAGTCTTACTCATTTTAATAGAACTTTCTATTATTGAAGAATAACTTTTATCGTCTACATGAACTAGAACGTTGTAGTTAATGTTGCTTTTTGTACAGATTTTATTATCTGTGTAGATCAAAAATTCTTCTTCTATGTTTTCATTTAATTTTTTAAGTGATTTCTTAAAATTTTCCGGACTAGCATTTTCGCTGTTTGTATAAATAATAGAATCATCAACATAATAAAATGACTTTCCTGGAAACATCTTGTCAAACTCTTTTGATATTGGTATCATTGCAATATTTCCAAACAAATATGCTTGTGGAAGACCTTGAGGAATACCAATATTCATTATCTCACTTCCAACTTTCGGTACTTCAATAGAATTACCTTTGACTTTAGAAGTAATAAAATATTCATTTATTGAATCTTGTTTATCTAAATTAACCACATTAAAACACAACATCTTTTCAAGCATTTTCTTAAAGAATTTTCTGTTTTCACTTGAGTAAATAGCAACAGTTTTTTCAAGAATAAAGTTATAAATAAAACTTGGATCAACAGAAGGAAAGAATTTTTCTAAATCCAAAGCAACTTCATATTTAAATGTAGAATTTTTTCTTATAAACTCGTATTCCCTCATAACATCTTCGGTATATTCCTTATACTTATCTTTCCACTCATAAAAAATATTTTCGTATTCAGCAGATGGTAAATTACCATAGAAATTACTAGGGAGTAATTGACTTAAATCAGAAAGTTGACGCTTACTATCTCCCTTTGTTGAAAACATGATGATATTTAAAATGCTGACCATGCATATTTGCGTGATTAAATCAGCTGTATGAAGAGGCCTAAATTCAACTATTTCTTTTTCTTTATCATACTTCTTTGCTTTAAAAAATACTTTAATATCAAATTTTTTTTCTGTTAATAAAATCTCCTCTAATTTTGATTGACATATTTTTATCACACCACTTATAGTAGCATCATCATATTTATCTTGTAATCTATAATACATGTCCAAATCAGTCTGCGACAAAAGATTTTTCTCAAATACATAAGATTCTAAAGAATATATAGCCGAAAAAATATTTGTGTCACTTAGTACTATTTTATATAGTTCACTATTTCGCATTATTTTTTCCTACTTTCCTATTATTCTTTAGTGTTTTTTCAACCATACAATATAATTCTATTGGCTCATACTTGCCATTTGATTTTATTTTCTTGGTTTCTAAATACTCATAATCTATTTCAAAATCCTTTTCAGCTTTATTCATAATTAACTTTACATATCTCACAGAAACATAATCAGTGTTAAATTCAAATAAGTTAAATTGATTAATTAAATTGTTAAAATAAGCAGATTGATATCCCTCAAAATCCAATAATAATTCCATTTGAAAGTCTGGTTTTATTATATAAAGATTATCTATAATGATATACCATTCTCCCAATGAGTTATAATTGCAAGAAAGTACATTTGAAAATGAAATAATTAAATCTCTTTTTTTTAAAAAGCAAGTTAACTTCTCTTGAAAAACTATTAACGAATCTCGAAGATATGTCCCATTATACTTAAATTCAGGATTTGAAGAAATATATTCACAAAAGAGATCTAGCAAGTCAATTTCGTTGATTTGTTTGTTTGTCAGTTTATCAAGTAAATTGATATATTTATAAAAATAACTATTATCTACCATATATTTAATATCCTTCTTTCTTTGTTATTTATCAACTCTAGTAAGAGTTGTATTATACTTCAACTCTTCTTCATATCTCTTAATTGTTGCATAATCTTTTATAAACTTAGGATTAGAAATTATAAACGTTTCTTTTAATCTGTTACAATATCCGCTATCATCTACACTCTTACTTATTGGAAATGCATAATTAATAAAGTACTTTGTAAAACTTGTTTTACTATCTCTTTCAAAAATATATTTATTCTTTTTATCAACCATTTTATAACACCCATCATAACAAGAAAAATACCTAATCCCACATAATTTATCTTCATGATATTTTACAAGCCATCGATATAAAATTTGAGTTAGCTTATATTCAATAATATTTCGTTTTTTCTTATTAGGAACAACAACTGAACAAGCTGCGATAAAAGGATAGATAAACATATAGTTATGTTGTGAATATCCAATATTTGCTTTTTTATATTTATTATTTGCTTTTACATAATCAATAGGTCTATTTCCTAAATCTACAATATACAATTTCTTATCTGCTTTAGAATCCAATCTCATCATAGATCCAATAACCATATCTTTATTGCCTTCTACCCCTAATTCTTCTTTACAACAATACACAGTACTTGCAAGATATAAAGATGGTCTATATTCTAAATTATATCGATAAGGTCTACTGTTTTCATAAAGCTTATCTGTCTTAGGTTCATGAAAAATATCAATTCTTTTATAATTCTTATTTTCTATAACTCTTCTTAATCTAAATAAATTAATATTAGTTCTCCCATACCCATCAATAGGTAGTTCATCTTCAATAATATGTAAATTACTTGTAAAGATATCAATATTCATTAATCTTTCAAATCTTTGAAAAGCAGAATCATTATCCTCATCAATAATCTGTAAAATAATATCACATATCATTCTCATCGAATTCACTTGTTTTTCAGACAATACTTTTGATACTTTCATACAGTAATATTCAAATAAGTTTTCTAATGTCAGTTTATATTCTTCGTCTTCTCTTAATGGCAATTGAATTCTCTCATCACTCATTAATTCTATAAATCCATCATAAGAATCAACATACTTTTTTCGAGATAAATCCTCTTTTATTCCAATCCCACTCACATCTTATCTCCTCCTCATATACAAATCCCATTTTATATAATCCTATCATGTTTTTACAATTATCTATACCTTTCATAAAGAAAATACAAATATTTACATATATTTCTCTTGAATTTTCCTCTTTTTCACTATATTTTGGGAATTGAATTTGTTTCATGAGACAAAAAAATAATAACTGACTACTCAAATCTATACGCACATGTCTACCTATAAACAAAAAGAGATTATGTCTTTTAAAAATTCAAGACATAAACTCTCTTATCAAACCAAAGTCTAAATATATATTTTATATAATCCATTTATTAAGAAATGGTATTTTTCTAATAATTGCTGTTATAACAATACTTATAATAACCAGTATTGTTATTATTGTAACAGTTAGCATAAATGGTAAATTAGGTACTATATCAAAAGTATCTCTTAATCTATCAATAATAAAAGGATGTATTAAATACACTCCAAATGAGCATTGTGATAAGAATAAAATACTCTTCTTAAACTTTATAGACATACTTTCAAATGTATTATTCTGAAAAAGCACATAAAGTAATACCCCTTCTATAAAAACAGGTAAACTAAAATTTCCATATAATAGATCACTTGGTTTTCCTTGTATTAAATATATATTTTTATATTTCTTTGTATCTAATGTTGAAAGATAATAACCTAATATAAAATATCCACTGTGTTCAATTAACGGATAAGATATCTTCTTTAATAACATTTCTATCAATGAATGATCAGGTGTAAACTCCAATAATGTTGATCTCATAACAGCAAATATAACAAACATAATGCATGCATATTTTAAATACTTACCAGATTCATAATTTGCTAATGAATATAATATTGGCACTAACAGATATACAGCAATCAAAGAACGTAAGAACAATAAATGAAAGCATTCATCCGCTATCATACATATCATAATTCTATCTAATCCCTTTAAACTCATTAAGGAATCTATTCCTACTGCAACTGCACTATAAAAAAATAACTATACTACATAAACAACAATAATCTTTAAAAGATTCTTCTTAAAGAAACGAGCAATATCTAATTTCTTACTTAACAAAAATCTTCCACTTATCATAAAAAAAATTGGTACACAGCCTCTTACCAAAGTTTCATATAAATTCAACACTTGCCAAGATGTTGTATCAGGTGATAAAGCATACCATTTTATTCCACTCACATGTAAAAACACAACCCTAAAAATGATAATACTCTTAAAAAATCCATATTAATTGAACGTTTACTAGATTCCATAATATCTGAAAAAGCAATACTTCGCTTATACGAAAACATAAAATTAATATTTTTATATTATTTTATAAAAAAAAGAAGAAGTTCAGTATCCCTACAACACTTCCTCATTTACTATTACCCAATTAATACTCAATATATTTATCAAACATACCACATTTAGTCCATTGTCTTTCATTCAGCTTTCCTATATTCTCAAAGCCACTTCCCTTACAAAAAGTTCTTAGAACTCCACCTTTCCATGCATGTGTTGCTTCAATCACAATACCATTGCCAATATAAACTCCAATATGTCCTTCCATCCATACTAACCAACCAGACTGTGCTTTTGTAAAATTGGTTGTCACTTCCAAACATTGACTAATCATTGTATTAGCATTGATATCAGGAACATGGTTTTCACCATATCTTCCAGCTTCTGGATAACCCCATAAAATCCCTTTTATAAAACCAGCACCATCAGTTAAGTAGACATCGTCATCTACTTTATTCATATACGTACCTAACTTATACTTTGTCTTCATCTTTTCAATCTTCTTTGCCTTTTCAACAAAATCATTAACTTTCATTTTATTATCCTCCTGTCATGATTATAAGTCATAATCATTTTTTAACTATTTTTTATTAGTTTAATTCATTAATGCTCTTTGAATAAGCATCTCCTTCTTAAAAATACAGTTTTGTCAATTAGTTAACAATGATGAATCTCACATAAATATATAACATATATTATATTTTTCTATCTCCACCTTTACTAGAAATATATTCCATTCTTACAATACCATATTTTACCAAATAAAATAAGTATTCATGAATTGGAATTACATTTTTTAAGTATTTGTCTTGAATTCACCCACTTTTTCACCAATTTTAATGAAAAGTCAAGATATTATCTAAAAAATATTTAAACCACGTTTTATATATTTACTTCATTCTATTTATATCTGTAGTCCTCAAACAAAAAACGATTTTTCTCTCTATACGCTTATAAAAAAAGAAAGTATGTCTTTTAAAAAACTAAGACTTAAACTCTCTTATCATACTCAATTTACTTCATCATATTAAGCATATCATTGTATATATTATCTATAACGCTAAAATCATTCATATCTAAACAAATTCCACATTCATTAGCAATATTATCTATCGCTACAAAAACAGTTGGATTTCTAACATATATTTTACTTGGAATACCATCTTCTAAAATATATGGAATGATATAATTTAAAACAACAGATATTTCATCATCAACTGGTTTTAATAATTCACAATGAACAATCATTTGACTTCTTGCATCAACAACAAGAAACATTAAAGCATTTGCAGGCTTTTTATATTGTTTATCTTCAATTGATGAATTCATATAATGTAAATCTATATATAATTCATCAGACGTCTTCTTTTGTTTTTTTAATTGTGTATAAATTGATTCATCGCTTAATTCAATTGCTGTATATTTATCATAAGACTCTGGTAAACTCATTGCTTCATATATCCAGTTTTCATTCTCTTGATGTACATAAATCATCTCTTTATCATCAAAATTTACATCAATTTTATCATCAATATAATCCTTTAAAACATCTATTAATCTTTCTAATACGATAACAAACCTCTTAGCCTCTTGATCATTAAAGGTATAAGGATAATATTGTTTTTCATAACAAACGAAAAATGGCCAAGCATTTTTTCCATGATATTTTAAACCTAATTCTTTAATGATTTCCATTTGTTGTGGTAGAACTTCATCTCTATCTCCTAAATACCAAGTTAAGCAGTTTTGCTCATACATAACATATCTTCTAACTTCAGAACTGTTATATGATTTATCTATACTTACTAAATCTCCATAACCACTTTCCCCTTCATACACTGATATTCCTATACATTCTTTGTTTTTACCCATAATAATGCAATAAACTTGATCTTGTGGTGATATCTCAATACATATATAATCGCTTGACCACATATGTTCCCATGGTTTAAGTTCCTTTAGTTCTTCTGATAACTCATACAATCTTTTCCACACTTTGATATCATTAGTCATATTCTTTACCGTCCTAATCTTATGATTTGATAAATATATATTTACATTATACAACTTTATAACAATTAAATATATTTATTCTTTAAACTTTCTGGTAAATATTGAGATAGTCTTTCTACTAAATCATAAACCTTTGTTCCTGGTGCAATATCTGCACTTGGTTTATGATTATTTTCATTGATTAATCTTTTTGCATAACGTATTGCTAATTTAGGATTACCTTGATTATTTAATATAGAAAAAATATCTGAACTATTTTTTCTATAACCATTTAATCCAAATGATTTTAACTTTTTATTTAAATAATTAATATATTCACTTCGGTGATTATTAGACACATAATTATCAAAATGAAGAATAAACCATATTTCTATACATTCATTACTCCATGCTGAAAAATATTGTAACTTGGAACTTTGTTGATTAAGCATCATTATTCTTTCTTCAACAGCATTAAAATGATCTTTAGGAAAAGAATCTTTATCATATACACACCATATTTGTCCATCTGTTATATGATTGCGTTTAACATATTCTTCAGCTTTTTTTAAAACTCTCAATGTATCAGTTGCACATGGTTCTATTTCAAGAAGGATCGTATTTTTATAAACAGGATTATTTTCTATAACGTTCTTAAAACCTTCGAAATAAAGTGGTTCTGTTTTTTCTCCTTCACAAAATATATAAAACTTGTCTTTCTTTAATTCTAAGCATCCTTGTTTTCTTGCATTTTTCCAATTTTTATTGCCCATCCAGATAACTCCAATCTATTATTTTTTTTAGATATGGATCAGCCCCATACTTCCCTTCTAAATATTGTTTATCAAACCTTGCATCCTTTCTTACTGACTTACCATCTTCATCCTTAAATTCAACCAATGAATATAAAACCGAATTTTGCTCATTTCCTTTTGCAACAAACCAAATTTCATCTCTTCGAAAAATATCTCCGTTAAGAGTAGATAAATCATGAGATGTAAAAATTAACTGTGATTGATTTTTATTAATCGACATATTCGTATAGAGTTCAATAATATATTTTAACAACATTGGATGAACCTTTGCATCTAACTCATCTACTATAAGTGTCCTTCCATGCATAAGACTCGTTATTATAAAAGGTAATAATCCAAAAATTTTCTTAGTTCCACTAGATTCATCTTTTAATGAAATTTCTTGACTATATCCTTCAATAATATGAGTCGTATATATTTCATTAATCTTCCCATCTATTTCTTCAACACGAAAATCTTCAATATCCAAATCTAATTCTTTTATCATATCAACAATAAGTCTTTTATATTCCTTACTCTTATTAACAAATAAGATTGCTTCTCTTGATGGATTTCCATAATTGATAAAAACCATTTGGCTTTCAAACCATTTCATCACATCATTTATAACTTCATTTTTCTTATATGTTAAACCCAAATATGACAATAGCGGAATATCTTCCGATAAATCATCACTCACCTTTAAATGAGCTAACTCTCCTTTTAAAACAATCTTGTCTTTTTTTTCAAATAAAGACGACTTTCTTTTTGTTTCAAATTTAATTCTATCTAAACTCTCATAAACAACATTATTATTCTTAACATGCAATATATACCTATATTCAGATTTTTGAGTTCTAAAAAAAATTTCAAATTCAGTTGCTTGTTGTTGACTATCTTCTGAAAACAAAAAAGGAACAATGGAATTTCTATTTACATTATCTCTATCCTCGTGATTTCCTTGTATAGAATATTTAGCCTTCAAAACAAGAGCACATAATGAAAACATAGCTTGTAAAACATTCGTTTTTCCACCACCATTTGGTCCATATAAAACAGCAACAGGTAAAAAACTCTCACCATCTTTACATTTTAAAACCTGATTTTCATGTTCACTAATTTGTGCAGTTTGCATATCAAACGTTACTTGTTGTTTAATACTTTTAAAATTCTTTACTGAAAATTGACATAACATTATTCTCACCTCTATTATCAGTATACTCTTTTTTTATATTTTATCCATATTTTTGAGATTATTTCTCATATTTTTAGTCGAGTTTTTATTTTATATCAATTTTCTCGAATTCTAGTTTAAAACTCTAAGAAGTAATATAAATAATATTGTCCTAAATTCAATTTTACAAACTCTTTAAAAAAACATATGATTTAAAGTCATAAAGCTAAAATTATCCTTCTATAGCCATTACTCCTCCATTAGCTAACTCAACATAATCAATTAACACTTCAGAGTTTATTGATGATGGTTCTGATACTGAGTATTTTACAGGACTTACGTCCTTGATTTTCCATTTATGAGCAACTTTATCCATATCATCATAAAGCTCAATAACAACTGTTTTAAGTTCACAATTACCAACCATGCTTGCTTTAATCCAAGTCATTAATTCTTCCGTCACAATTCCTTCTTTTAATGTTATATTACTATGTTTAATGAAATCAGGTGCTTTTCTTTTGTGATAGATTTCACTACGGTACTCAATTTCCTCAACCACTGTATCAGCCATAGTGACTTCTACAAATCTCCCCACTTCCTTTGCATCAATCATGACATGAAAACTCATTTTGTTATGTGCAAAACCTCTCATAATCCATTTCTCCTTCATATACATTTTTCATTATTGATTCTTTTGTAAGCTTTTTCTTTAAGTATAGCATAAAGTTTGACTATAAAATTTATTTTATTATCAAACTTCTCTTCTTTTAAAAAAACAAAACTTTTCTTATAACATTATTTTTTATAAAACTGATCCACAACATTGATTGCTTCTTTTAAACTATCAATTATTAATTACATTTTTCCTAATTCATAAACTAACGTTTAATAACAAGTACTAGATTCATCAAATCATTAAGTGCTTTAATATTATGTGTTGAAATTAGCACGTCACAAAAAAAGGTATAGTTTACATCACTATACCAATCGCTGTTACCAAGATACAAAAAAAGAAGCTTTTCAGCTTCCATTATTTTTCTTCTATTATAATCACATCTTGTATATCACATTTTAAAATCTTACATAAATCAACAAGAGTTATAACCTCCATATTTTTATTATGTCTTAACTTATCAAGTGTACTTGTTCTAATGCCATATTCATTAATCAGTTTATACTGTGAAATACCTCTATCTTTCAATGTTTTCCAAAATGGTTCATAATTAAACATATCTTATCCCTCTTTCTTCTTCTCTTATTATAGAAAATTATACACACTAATCATATAGTCTTAGTAGAGACTATACAAGATAAAATATATGGATACATAAGTATCCGTATATTCCTCTTAAAATTTTAGCTCATTCACAAAATTCAATATCAGCTCTTTGAGAAATCATTTCTTGAAATTCAGTTTTAAAATGCCGACTTGATACCAACATATCGCCGTTATCTAACACAACTTTTCTACGACAACCTTTGTATATTCGATATTGAGTAACATGTTTAACATTGACAAGAGTTCTTACATTAATTTGGTAAAATCCTAAAGCAATCATCTTTTCTTTAAGCAAAGGAATCGCTCCGTACAAGCGATAAACTTCCTTATCAGTATAGACAAATGCTTTATGATCTATAATCTCAACATAATAAATTGATAAGATAGGAATAGGATATTTATTTCTATAATCATCAGTCACCTCTATTTCACCTAATGTTTCTTTAAACTGCTGAATAAGTAAACGGGCAAGTTTTTTGTTCTTTGGATTGACTACCAACTTCATTTCATAATGATTCATTTTTAAATCTTCACTATAAGTTATTTTCATATAGTTTTTCCTCCTTAAATATACGAAATAACCAATTTCGACATAAATTGCAATACCCTGGGGTTAGAACTACCGTAATTGGGGTTAAAACTGCAGTACATATGATGAAATTATATAGTAAAATAAAACTGTCCTAAAATAAAATTCCATTTTTTGCCAATCACTTATCATTTTTTACACTTTATTCCATCACCTCACTTTATAAAAAGAAAATAGAGAAGAAATTAATTCTCCCCTATCTCAAACAATGCTTTCATATCTTCCATATTCATTGAAGATATTGTTCCTTCATTCCCCTCTACAAATGAGTCAGCAAGATTCTTCTTCTGTTTTTGTAAATTCATTATCTTCTCTTCAATTGTATTTTTCATAATCAACGAGAAAACCTGAACTGATTCTGTTTGACCAATACGATGTGCTCGATCAGTTGCTTGGTTTTTAGCTGACATATTCCACCACGGATCAAAATGAATAACAGCTTGTGCCGCCGTTAAGTTCAAACCAGATCCTCCAGCTTTTAAAGAAATTAAGAATAATGTTGTATCATCCTTTTGGAACTGATCAACCAATTGTTTTCTTTTGGTTTTAGGGGTAGACCCATCTAAACGACAATAAGAAACATGTTCCTTTATGCACTGTTCTTGAATCAATTCAAGAACACTTGTAAATGATGAAAACAATAATATCTTCTTATGATTGTCTTTAAGATTATGAATCAATTCCATACATCCAACCAACTTAGATGATGGGGTTTCTACATCATCATAGAGAAGTCTTGAGTCTTGACATAGTTGTCTTAATCTTGTCAACATTGCCAATACATCAATTCTTCCTAATTGATTAATATTTAATTTTTCTTGTAGTGATTTATTGACTTGAACAAGTGAAGCAAGATATCTTTTTTCTTCTTCTTCATCAAATCTTAAATACAATGTTTGTTCAATCTTATCTGGTAATTCTTTTAAAACATCTTTCTTATTTCTTCTTAATACAAATGGTTCAATCATTTGTTTAAGCATAACTTGTTTGTTTTCATCTTGTTCTTTGACAATTGGTCTTTCAAACTTATCTAAGAAATATGAATAATGATATAAGTAATAAGGCATTAAGAAATCAAAGATTGACCATAACTCAGCTAATGAGTTTTCAATCGGTGTTCCGGTTAATGCAAAACGTTGTTTTGCTTTTAAACGTTTCACACTTAAAGCATTTCTGGTTTTAGGATTCTTAATATACTGTGCTTCATCTAAGACAATTGTATGAAATTCTTTTGTTTCATATAACTCAATATCTCTTCTGATATAATCATATGACGTTATCACAACATCATAATCATTTATATTTTCAATCAAAACATCACGTTCTTGTTTTTGTCCATAAATACAAATGACTTTCATACAAGAAGAGAACTTCTCAATCTCATCTTGCCAGTTTAAAAGTAAACTCGCTGGTGTGATAACCATATGTACGCCTTGAGACTTCATACTCTCTAAATAAGCAATCATCTGTAAAGTCTTACCAAGTCCCATATCATCTGCTAAGATACCTCCAAAGCCGTAATGCTGCATCAAACGCAACCATTGATATCCTTCAATCTGATAATCTCTTAAGATCTTTGCATAGGTTGTAGGAACATCATATTCATGATCTGGTTTCACAAAATCTTCACACCATTTTTCAAACTCTTGATTCTTTGAATAAACAATCTTTGAATCCTTATTCATCATTTGTTCTAATTCAAACAAACGATAAGTAGGAACTTCAATATGACCATTCACAAGGTCTTGAGATTTTAATTGTAATGATGATGTTAATTCATCTAATTCTCTTAACTCTTTATTCTCTAAAGCAATAACCTTTCCATTCTTTAACTTATAGAACTTTCTCTTTTTCTTATAAGCTTTTAAAATATCATATAATTCATCTCTTTGAACATCAATACTATCAATATTCACTTCTAATAAACCATGGCTAACACTCACTCCTACTTGTAATTGCATAGGTTGTGTTACTGAGAATGATTTAAGCGCATCACTGACATATACTTGACAGTAATGTGATAAATAAGGAAGTCCTTCTTTCATAAATTGATATACAAAATCATGATCAAATAAAAGATAAACCATATCTCCATCAATATCTTCAATATAAGGTGTTAAATAATTCTCAATCAAATCAGCTTCTTTAGACTTGTGTTGATTTTCTTCATTAAATCCATACTGAATACTTTCATCATAAATATATTCCAATTGAATACATATTTGATCATCAGTTGTCATATCCGCATATAAATTAATCATATTCTCTTGAACATATTCATCAAACAATTGTGTTTCCATTTCAATATCATCACTTAAATCAAACAAAACATATTTATAGAAATCTAACAAAGCAGATTCAGGAATATATAATCCTCCTCTACTTTCTAATAACTTCTTAATAAATAATAAGGCTTTATGAGGTTGATGAAATTGATAATAATATAAGATATCATTTTGAAAATCAAAGATTGATGTTGAAGTCATCAACATAGATTCAAAGTTTTGATATTCTTTAAAATCTAAAATATAATTATCATTCTTAAGATTAATTTCTAATGGAATACGATATTCTTTTTTATCATACCCATTTGATGAATACATCGAAGGTAATGTATTCATCAATTGATAGAACTCATCAATTTGTTCATCACTAATAATTAAGTTTCTCATAATTCCTGTTTGAATCAATTGATTCTTTAAGAAACATTTTTTTATAAAATAAAGTATTTCTAATGAATCATCATCAAAAGCATCTTCACTATGAATAAATTCAAAGTTCTTACTGTATTTGATACTTTGATGATTTTCAATAGCTTGAATAAAACTTTCAAAATTTCTAATTGCATAACCATAACCCTCATTAAGAATCTTTACAGATAATAATAAGGTATCCTTTTTTCTTTCAATACTTGTTTTTAATTGATATTGTTTAGAAGATAAAGGAATTAAAGATTCTCTAAGTAATTGATCTTTATATAATTCAATAAATGACATAGATTCTTGTTGTTTCTTATCTAAGATACGTTGTGTTCTTTGTAACTCTATTTCTTTTTGTTTTAATAATCTTTGATCTTCTTGATTCTTTTCATAGAAGTATGGATAAGAAGTGATTGTTAATTTACGTAAGAAGAGTAATATAGCTGCAATATGACGACAACCATTTTTATATGAACAAGAACAATTGTTTTGAATAATTTGTCCTTCACTATCAGCCTTCATTGAAATTGTATATCTTTCATTGCCATCTACTGTTCTGGCATTAATCCTATAACTCCCTTGATTTTCATCAAAAGAGATTGTCATTCTTTCAAGGATATCTTTGATATCAAAATATCGACCAAAACGATATTCTTTATCATCAGAGACAATTTTACGTATTTCTTTATCTTGTATATGCATATAATTCCCTCCAATCGTACGCTACATTATAGCATACTTTTAAGCGTTTGTTATAGAGTATAAAAATATTTTTTTCTTTTCTTTCTTTTATTTCAAGTTTATAAATTTATTTATTCAAAAAAATTATCACTATAAGAAGATTTTTTTATATTTTATAAAATGAAACTTCCTTTCAAGCCATTTTTACCTTTACAATTTTTATGTTTCCTATATAATAAAGCCTAGGAGTGAAGAACAATGAAAAAAGCATTTAGTAATGAATTATACGTAGAATTACAATCAAAACATATTCAAGAAAGAATTCAACAATTCGATAATAAACTTTATTTAGAATTTGGTGGAAAACTTTTTGATGATACGCATGCATCTAGAGTGTTACCAGGTTTTGAACCTGATAGTAAGCTTAAGATGTTATTGACTTTAAAAGATAAAGTAGAAGTTATTATTGCAGTTTGTGCAAAGGATTTAGAAAGAAATAAAGTCAGAGGTGATTTAGGGCTTTCTTATGATGATGAAGTTGTAAGATTAATTAATGAATATAAACGTGTTGGGTTATATGTTGGAAGTGTCACAATTACACAATATCAACATCAAGGTGCTGCTGATACTTTTATAAAAAAGATGAAACGTTTAGGAGTTAAAGTTTTCTTACAATATATTATTGAAGGTTATCCTCATGATGTTGATTCAATTATTTCAGAAGAAGGATTTGGAAAGAATGAATACATAATCACAAGTAAGCCATTGATTGTTGTGACAGCACCAGGACCTGGTTCTGGAAAGATGGCAACATGTTTATCACAATTATATCATGAACATCTTCATGGTATTAACGCAGGATATGCTAAATTTGAGACATTCCCAATTTGGAACTTACCACTTAAGCATCCCGTTAACTTAGCTTACGAATCAGCAACAATCGATTTAAACGATGTGAATATGATAGATCCATTTCATTTAGAAAAATATCAAATCACAACTGTTAACTATAATCGTGATATCGAAATATTCCCTGTATTAAACGCTATGTTTAATAAAATATTTGGACATTCTCCATATGCTTCACCTACTGATATGGGTGTCAATATGGCTGGTTACGCGATTATTGATGATGAAGCAGCTAAAGACGCAAGTTGTCGTGAAATCGTTAGACGTTACTATCATGCTCAAGTTGATTACTTAATGGGTAAGATCAATAGTGAATCTATTGATAAAATGAACATGATTATGTCTCAAGCTAATGTCGTCGCTAAGAATCGAAAATGTGCAATTTTCGCTAGAGAAGTTTCAGAAATGAAACAATCCCCAGCATGCGCGATTGAACTTAACGATGGTAAATTGGTTAGTGGAAAAACAACTCCTCTATTAAGATGTTCAAGTGCAGCATTATTAAATGCATTAAAATATCTAGCAGGAATTGGTCAAGAAATTGAATTAATTTCTCCAACATTACTTAAATCAATCCTTTCATTAAAAAACGATTATTTAAGTATTACCAATCCATTATTAGATATTGATGAAGTCTTATTAACATTATCAATAGCAGCACAAGAAGATCAATATGCAAAAAGATGTTTAGAAGTTCTTCCTAAATTAAAAGACTGTGAAATTCATTCAACAGTCATCTTAAGTAAAAAAGATACAGGAACACTTAGAAATCTAAAAATGAATCTCACATGTGATCCTAAATATGCCAAAGTTTAAAAAGAGCTAACGCTCTTTTTTTATATAAACAAAAGGAGTGAATAAATCCACTCTTATGATTGTCTTGATATTTGTTTATATTCTTCTTCAACATTTTGATATAAACGATAAAATGGATAAACAACATTATCAGGTGTTAACATTGCTTTATATGGAATATAAGGAATTTCAGCAGCTTTAAATATTTCTAAAACAAGATCAAGTTGTTCATCACTAAAACCAGCAAAGAAAACAAATTCTTTTTCTAGTTTTCCTTCAAACATTTCTTCTGATTCCTCATATCCTGATATTCCTAATAAATATCCTATTGATTGATGAACATCATCATCCAATATTTCTTTAACATCAACATCTAATTGACTCATAATCTTTTCAATAGCTTCTTTAATCTTTAAATCCAAATGATAAACTAAAACGACTTCTTTCATTTTTTAACCTCACTTTGTTTATTCAAATCACCTTCAACAGTCTTAATCTTCTTATTAGCAATTAATTGATCAATATAACCTCTTGCTTTTTCAATAGATTCCTTTGAAGGTTGTACAACTGATGCTAATGCTTTACCTGTAGAATAACAAACACCACTCGTTGGTGTCCCTTCAATCTGATAAGATTGAATATCCCAACTTGGCATATCTTCTAATTGCATTTGTACTAAAGCATTCATTTGAGCAGTATTCATATTTGTTTCAACACTTTTACCTAAAGTATCTAATACTGCAGAAAAAGATGTAATAATTGCTGGTGAAGCAATCTTTTTAATAATTGCTGAAATCATTCTTTGTTGGTTCTTACCACGATCGAAATCTCCACTAGGTAATCTCTTTCTTTCTCTTACAAAAGAAAGTGCTTGTTTAGCATTTAAATTATTGTACCCTTTTACAATTTGATAATTCCCTTTTACAGTTTTAAATTGATAAGGAGAATAAACAGAAATACCACCTAAAGCATCAACAATATCAACAAATGAAGTAAAATTCATTCTCACATAATAATTAATATCTTCATTTAACATATCTTGTAAAGTATTAATACTTTCATCTAAACCATATAAACCAGTATGCGTAAACTTATCAAGTTTTCCATTTTTATGTAATGGGTAATAAGTATCTCTAGGAACACTAATCAATAAGATTTGTCTTGTTGTAGGATTAACTGCAGCAAGCATATTCACATCACTTCTAGAAACAGTAGACAAATCACCATATTCATCAATTCCACTAATATAAGCTAAGAATGGCTTTGTCGTCACATCAACATTCTTTGCATTAACAGGAATCTCATCTTTTGTAACTTGATAGATAACTCTTGTATCATCACTAAATGTTTCTTTTTCTTGAACTAACAAAGAACGAAATGCTTCATCTAAAATAATTGCATCAACATCTTTATTATATAAAGATGTTAATAAACTTGAGAAATCCCCTTTATCTACTAAAGATATTTGTCCTAATTCTTTTTCTATATGACTTGTTG
Organism: Coprobacillus sp.; assembly: GCA_036639875.1. GTDB lineage: Bacteria > Bacillota_I > Bacilli_A > Erysipelotrichales > Coprobacillaceae > JAVWHX01. Next base: position 4,745 of record JAVWHX010000037.1, on the reverse strand, counting down.
TATACTTCATAGTTGATTCATCAATCTTAGATACATATCCAGTTGAATGATCATGAAGTTGAGTTTCGTTCTTAATCGTAGAATCCTTCAAAACAATAACAGAGATTGCTCTCTTTAAAAAAGTATTAGATGATAATAAATCAACCGTTTGACCTGCTTTATAAACATAAAAAGATCCTACTACCAGTATAATACTTAATACAAGACTCAATCCTTGTGTTATATAAGAGCGTTTACTCTTTTCTTTTTTATAAAATATCAAGAAATATTCACCAATTAATAACCCTAGAAATATAGCCCCAATAACAAGCATATATTTCATTGGAATAAACTTTATTGAATAAGCAACACCTATAAAAACAACAGACATAATTATTTGTAAGATATAAACAATGACTCTTAATTTTTGATTTTTGATTTTTTGCATTCTTCCACATCCTTTGTGTAAGATTACCACATTTCTACAATTTTAGCAATATCTCTACATAAAAAGAAAAGACCCGCGGGGTCCTTGTTGGTGTTATTGCTGATTGGGAAGAATCCTCTTCCTTTTTTATTTTTATTTTTTTGGGTTAACACCAACGTATACAATAATACACCCATTCAATAAAAAAATACATACTTTTTTATCACTTTATTTCGACAAATTCTGTAAGAAAGAGGAAGGTATTGATTGAATAGCTTCCTCTTTTCATATTTTATATTATATTTTATTTTTAATGTTTCTATATTATCTTGAATATATTTATTGATATGTAAATTATCATATGCTTCTATAAAATAATCGTCAATATCTAAACCTTTATAATGAATTGTATTTATAAATTGATGTCTATCTTGATAATACAAGCAAAGATCATCTCTTGCTTTTTCCCAAACACCGTACCCACAGGCTTCTATAACTTCAATCTTTTGAGTTGGCTGGTCTTCAATATCTAAGACTTCTATATCGAATATATACGTTTCATCAAAATCATAGTAAAGTTTCATTTGTGTATCTTTATCAATATGATAAACAGATAAAACATTATCCATTTCTGGCACCGCAATTTCCTCACCATATTTATCCATATGACTAATTTCAAGGGAAAACTGTTTACATTCTTGAACCATTAATCCTGCTAACATACTGTAACAGAAATCTTCTAGTTTTATCATATATGGTAATTTTATAATACGATAAAGGTCTTGGGGATAGTCATGAAAGCTTAACTTAATTGTTATCGTTTGTTGACTTTCATAGATATGTGATAAATAATAATCAAATTGTTCTATAACCTTATCTTCAAAATACAAATAGCTCCACACTCCTAAAACAGCGGTTTTGATAAAAGCTGTTTTAATGATTGTTTGAAGAATGACATTATGTTGATTTTTATCAACATAATAATCAAAGTTCCAAAAAGAAGATATTATCTTTTGATTTTGAGAACTTCTTAATTCTGCTTCAATATCTTTAAAACTTTTATTTAAACAATCTAATATCATATTTCTTCCCTCCTCATCTTTATCTTACAATATTCTCCTATTTTATTATAGAGATACTACATATTAAGATGATTATATAACCATATCATTCTTATCAAAGAATAGATAATTGTATGATTGTGTCAAACAAAAGAAGTTTATGAGGTATTTTGACGAATGTTATAATAAACTGTTTCTTCTATTTAAAAAGTCTTATATTTATTTTCATTACATTGTTTTGACAATTTTTGTATGATATAATTGTGTAAATAAAAGAGGTGAGATTATGAAATGGAATATGGCTGCTGAATGTATCTCGATTGTTATATTAACTATTATATGGATTTATTCTAGAAAGAGTTCTTTAGCACCTTCTTTGAAGAACAAATTATTTGAACTATGTTTACTTGTTACTTTTGGTTCCATGATTACAAATATCGTATCAACTCTGATGATCAGATACCTTTCTTTATTCCCAGTATGGTTAACTTGGTTTATAACATTGATTTATTTTATATTGACCCCTTTAATGGGAATGGTTTATTGCCTTTATTCAATATCTATTGTTTATGAAGGAAAACCAAACTTAATGAAGTCTATTCATTTGTGGTCTATTCCAGGTATCTTATATGTTTTGTTTATTCTTAGTAATATATTTACAAAGTTTATATTTGATATTAATCCTATTAATGGATATATTCAAGGCCCTTATGTTTCTATAACTTATATTATCTTTTATGCTTATTGTTTAATTTCAGTTATTATTGTTTTATTTAATCATAAACACATAGATAAATATCTATTTCAAATCTTATCATCTTTCCCAATTATTGCTGTGATTGTCATTATTATTCAATCATTTTTCCCATCTATTATATTAAGTGGTTCTGCAGCAACTTGTGCTTTATTAATTATTTATCTTCACCTTCAAAACAGACAAATTACAAATGATTATATTACAAATTTATCTAATCGTTTTGAATTAGTTAATACTTTAGATGTTTTATTAAGAAATAAAGATAATTCTTTTGCGTTATTGGTTTTATCTTTACGTGATTTTAAACAGGTGAATGATTCATATGGTCAACAAAATGGTGATATCTTATTAAAAATAATTGGTCAATATTTATCTACTCTTTATAGAAAGAATGCTGTATTTAGGTTTAAAGGTGATGAATATGCTATTTTGATTTCTGACCCTAATAAAGAAATGATTAGAAATATTCTTGATAATATTAAAGAAAAATTTTCTCAACCTTGGAAATTAAAAGATACTGATTGTCTTTTGTCTTATGTTGTTGGTATTGTTTACTATCCCGAAACAACAGATACTTTAGGAAACCTCATTTTAGCTGTTGAACTTGCTGTTAATAAAGCAAAAGATGAAAGATCTAATCCAATCTGCTATTTTAATCAGGAAATGTTTACAAATATGAAACGTAGAAAGATTATAAGTGATATTTTAAAAGAAAAAGTTGAAAATGAAGATTTTGATATGTATTATCAACCTATCTATTCAGTAAAAACCGGAGAGTTCTTATATGCCGAATCGTTAGTTCGTATTTTAAACTCACAAATCGGACCTATTATGCCTTCTGAGTTTATTCCAATAGCTGAAGATAATGGTTTGATTGTCAATATGACTTATTCTATACTAGATATGGTTTGTAAAGATGTACGCAATCTTATTGAGATTGGTATTCCTACTCATTGTGTGCATGTTAACTTCTCAGCATTACAGTTTAAACAACCATTACTTGCTGATAAAGTTCTTGAGATTATTCGTAGAAATAATATTCCTTGTTCAACTATAAAAATAGAGTTTACAGAGAGTACAATTGCTGAAAGTCTTGATAATGTAACAAAATTTGCTTTAAATATGAAAGAACATGGCATTTCAATGGGACTAGATGATTTTGGAACTGGATATTCTAACTTATCAAGTGTTATCACAATTCCCTTTAATACAATCAAATTAGATAAAAGTCTTATATGGGCTGCTATGAAAGAAGAAAAGTATGCATTGACATTAAAGAACTTAATTCGTATTTTTAAGGACTTGGATATGAAAATAGTTGCTGAAGGTATTGAAACAAAAGAACAGAGTGATTTTATTATTGAAAGTGGTGTTGATCAAATCCAAGGTTTCTATTATGCAAAACCTATGCCTCATGATCAATACATTCAATTCTTAAAAGAAAAACAAGGAATTCCTACTGAATAGGGATTCCTTTTTCATATTCATAGATAACTTCATAATCATTTCCATCTATAGTTGGTTGAATTAATTTTTGAATACGTTTGTCCTTATTATCAATAACAATTTCTTTCAAATAACGTTCTCCTGGGAAAATTTGACTATACATTTGAAATACATAAGTGCCTTGTTCTTTCTCATAGACGTTATATCCAGCATAGAAACCATTTCCAGCACCTAGAACATTAAAACTAATTTTCTCATTCTCAATATGAATATCACTCACAAATCCATAAACTGGAAAGTTTACAAATCCGCCTAATCCTAGTAGAACTAGTAAAACAACAATCGAAATAATGATTTTCTTTTTCATAATGAATTCCTCTTTTTAATGAAACTATATTTTACTTTCTAAATTATGTAATTCTAATGTATCTTTAAAATAGATATAATATACACGAAAACCTATCGTATCATCAATTTCTTCACCCCAAAAATACTCTTTATCAAAGTTTGGTAATGTTGTTGTTTTTGTATCATCCCATTGTTCCCATTGTTCTTTAAAAGTTTTTTCAATTTCTAAATTTTTAGATTCTTTCAAGGAAAGAACATTTATAATATCTGTATTTTCTGTTTTTAATAATAGATATCTAGAATAGTCAGACCCAAAAGATTGGGCAGTTTTTCTTTGATATAACAATTCCATATTATTGATTTCATCAATTTCTAACCTTTCTGCAATTGAAGAAACATTATCACCTTTAAAAGCATCTGCTCCACCTAAAGTTTCAATACTTATAACCATAACAATACAAAAGATAATCAAAATCCCAATAAAAATCAAAATAAACTTTTTCATTTTATTCTCTCCCTTTGATTAAGATTTAAACAATACCTTCTCTCTTTATTCTAGAATTAATATTATAACAAGTCAATAAATCTACAAATTATTTTCAATATATTTATATGTAAAAAGATGTGCATAAACACATCTTTATTTCTTCTTATAAATCACAGATTCCTGTTCCTTCTCCATACATTGAATACCAGTCAGAATTAAAGTCATCTACTGCTTTTTCAA
>JAVWHX010000036.1:0-23416 GCA_036639875.1 Coprobacillus sp. | reverse complement strand
GAATATAAAGGTAAGATTTATGTTGTTGATTCACAACGTATTTCTGTTACTCAAAAATGGGATGTTTTCGATGCCCTTGAACTTAGCAAAAAAGGAAAAAACGCAAAAGAAATTCATGATATCCTAATGGAAAATAAATTAAATTCAACTATCTATATTACAGTAAATACTTTAGAGTATTTAAAAAAAGGTGGGAGAATTACACCTACAGTTGCATTATTAGGTGGAATGCTTAAAATCAAACCAATCCTAACAATTCAAGGTGAAAAATTAGATTCATTCCAAAAAACGCGTACTATGGCTAAAGCCAGTAAAATTATGATTGATTCAGCGAAAAAAGATATTCATGAAAGAATTGATTCTCAAAACCACGATATGTCTAATGCTCGTATTATGGTTGCTTATACATTTGATAAAGAACAAGCTTTAGAATTTAAAAAACAAGTAGAAGAAGCATTCCCAAATCATGAAGTGATTTGTGATCCATTATCATTAAGTGTTGCTTGTCATATTGGACCAAACTCACTTGCAATCGCTGCTTGTAAAAAGATTATTTAGTATGTAAGTGAGAATGACTTTCATTCTCACTAGTTTTATTATAAAATATTGACGAAGTGGTATACTATAAAAAATTGTAGATACAGAAAGAAAGGTGAAACTATGGCTGATATGCCTCAAAAACGTTCTTCACCAACACGAAGAACAAATCATAATAATGTTAGAAAAACAAATCCTAATATAAAAAAAGAAGAGCATTCTTTAGATACGAAAGTATTTGCTTTAGGTGGATTAAATGAAGTTGGAAAGAATATGTACTGTGTTGAACATGATGATGAAATCATCATTATTGATGCAGGGGTTAAGTTTGCTGAAGATGGTTTACCAGGAATTGATTATGTTATTCCTGATTATTCATATTTAAAACGTAACCAAAAAAAGATTAAAGGATTACTGATTACTCATGGTCATGAAGATCATATTGGAGGTATTCCATTCTTATTACAAGTTGTTGATATTCCATTTATCTATGCTTCTCCGCTTGCTTGTGCAATGATTAGAAGAAAATTAGAAGAAAGAAGATTAACAAACGCTACTAAACTGATTCAAATTAATGATGAATCTCAAGTCAAAACAAAACACTTTAATATTGGTTTCTTTAAAACAAACCATTCAATTCCAGAATCATTAGGAATTATTATTAATACTCCAAATGGAAGAGTTGTTTCAACTGGAGACTTTAAATTTGACTTAACACCTGTTGGTGATCCAGCGGATTATCAGGTGATGTCATTCTTAGGAGAAACAGGTGTCACATTACTATTAAGTGATTCAACAAATGCTGAAGTTCCAAACTTCTCAATTAGTGAAAAGAAAGTTGCTTACAGTGTTCAAGAAGAATTTAGAAAAACTGATGGTCGTTTGATTGTCGCAACATTTGCATCAAATGTTCATCGTGTTCAACAAATTATAGACGCTGCAGTTAAATTCAATCGTAAGATTTTAGTTTTTGGTAGATCAATGGAAAATAATATTCAAGTTTCACGTAAACTTGGTTATATTAAATGTCCTGATCGTTTCTTTATTAAAAATGAAGAAGCAAAAAGATTACCAGATAATGAATTATTGATCTTATGTACTGGAAGTCAAGGTGAAGCATTAGCTGCTTTAAGTAGAATTGCTAATGGAACACATCGTCAAATTTCTATTAAACCTGGCGATACTGTTATGTTCTCATCTAGTCCAATTCCTGGAAATGCTGGAAGTATTAATAAAGTTGTTAATAAGTTATTTAGAGCTGGAGCTAAGGTTCTTGTGAATACAGCCTTTAATAATTTACATACATCTGGACATGCTTCTCAAGAAGAACAAAAGTTAATGTTATTACTTACAAGACCTAAATATTTCTTCCCTGTACATGGTGAATATAGAATGTTAAAGATTCACGCTAAGTTATTTGAAGAAGTTGGATTAACAAAAGGTAATGCTTTTGTTTTAGCTAATGGGGATAGTATTCTTTTAAGAAATGAAGAAGCAAGACTTGGACCTCGTGTTCATGTTGATGATATTTATGTAGATGGTAATGATATTACTGGTTTATCTACAGCAGTTATTAGAGATCGTCAAATCTTAAGTGAAGATGGTATGGTTTCTGTTCTTGTCTCAATGGATTCACGTGCTGGTTGTATATTAAACAAACCTATTATTATGTCTAGAGGATTTGTTTATATGAAAGATAGTACTGAAATGATTAGAGAAGCTGAATTATTAGTTGGAAAAGAACTTTCTGCTTTATTAAAGAAAAAGACAACTTTTGGTGAAATCAAAAATACAATTAGGGATACATTAGGACCATTCTTTTATCAAAAGACAAAACGTAATCCGATGATTATTCCTGTTATCATGAATAAAAAAGCATGAAAAAATTAAGATTTATAAGACGATTAATACTCTTATTAATCGTCTTTGGTCTTATAGGGCTAGGATATTATACATATGCAATTTCACCAACAGATTATCAGTTTTCAACATATGAATATAAAAATCAAAATATTGATTCAAAATTAAATGGATTTAAGATTGCCTTTATTTCTGATACTCATCTCTCTGATCAAAAGAGTTTAGATCGTTTAGAAGGAATGATTAAAAAATTAAATACCTATACTTTTGATATGGTTATATTTGGTGGAGATTTATTTAATGATGAAGTCTTTAGTTCTAAAGAAGTCTCTAGTGCGTTAAAGAATATTGATTGTAAATATGGTAAATTTGCAGTATTAGGAGAAAAAGATGAAACAGCTCATTTAGAAGTTACTCAAATTCTTAATAATGCTGGTTTTGAAATTCTTAAAAATGAAGCAAGAGATATTTATTATAAAGATGTTACTTTTTCTTTGATTGCTAGTGAATTGAATAATGATATATCAAAAATCAAATCAAATACAAAAACTATTAAAGTTTGTGTAACGCATCAACCTGATAGTTTTGTATCAAACAAAGGACAAGTTGATTTACAGCTTTCTGGACATAGTAATGGTGGTTCACTCTATATTCCTTTCTACGGGCCTTTAATGCCTATTGAGGGGGCAAAAACATATAATCATGGTATATATGAAGAAAGTTCAACATTACTCGTATCAAATGGTTTCAGTGGTCCAACATCATTACCATATAAATTCCTATGTCGTAATGAAATTAATTTTATAACTTTAAATACAAATAGTGCCTCACAATGAGACACTATTTTTTTCCGTATTTTAAATGATATAAAGCTTCTAGTACTTCAAAGATATAAGTAATAGAGAACTTCCCAATCAATGAATGATGATTATTACCTACTCTTAATATCATATCTACCTTATCACTATATGCAAATTCCTCTAATTGAGTAATCGCTATTTTATAAGCAGATGTTTTACATACCATTCTCATTGCATCAGGATGATCATTAAAGAAACCTCCTGCAATTGAAGATATAATTACAACATCATTTTGACCTAAAGTCTTATAGATTTCTTTTTGTTGTTCTAAGGGATACATTGCAATACAATCTTTACCTAAATATGATAATTCAATTTGTAATTGCATTGAAACAGATTGAGTAAAGAAATTACCCGCAAAACATATTCTTTTTGCTTCATGTATTTTATCTACAACCTTGATTAAATCTTCATATTGAATACTGTCATAAGTATCTTGTAAATTATGAACAACATTTTGAAAATGATCCCTAAAGATTTCTTTACCTACATGAATATTTTCTTTTTCAGGTAATTGATGATCAAAGTATAATCTCTTAGCATCTTGATTAAAGAAATTAAGATTTAATGTTACATCATTTTTAAAATCAGAGAATGATTCATAATTCAATTTTCTACATAAACGCGAAATCGTTGCAGTAGAAACATAACACATATCAGCAACCTCAATAATTGTACTATGTGGTATTTTATAAATGTTTTGAAGAATTGCTTTAGCAGCTCCCCAATAAACATCATGAACGTTTGTCATATTAATAAAGTTGATAATATTATAGAATGCACTTCTCACTTCATTTGTCCCTCCTCATACTTAATGACAGTCACTTCATTATCATTTAAACACAAACAATTGAGTTGACCTTTATTCCCAACTGCTAAACCACCATCAATACCAATTTTATTATGATAATCAGGATCATGCCAAATATCAAATGAATGATCATCATTAATAAAACAACATGGCGTATGTCCAAATATATATGTATAATCAGGATTAGCTTCATTTAAGTAAAAATACTCTCTAATCCATGCAAGGATATCCTCACTATTTTCCTCTAAAGGAATTTCCGGATCAACGCCTGCATGTACCAAGACATAATGCTTATCATTAAAATCTAATTCAATATAACTTGGTAAAGAATCAATAAATTCAATAGCCTCTTTAATAAACATTTGTTTTAAATCAAAGTATTCTTCATAAGGAATAAAATCCTTTTGAAGATATTCTCTTATACTATTAACAGTCTTTACAGCTCCATTTTGTTTCCATAAACGATAAGGATTTGATCTTTCAGAATCCAAATCATTATATTTCAAAGCCGTAGCCATAGCTTGACGCATCATAATTTCATGATTACCCTTAATCATATGAATATTATCCATCGCCCTAACAAAATAATATATATCTATACTATTAGGTCCGCGATCCATGATATCCCCTAAAATAAAAAGCTCATCATTATCAGTAAACCCAATACGATCCAACAATAATTGCAACAAAACAAATTGCCCATGAAGATCCGATATAACAAATATTCTCTTTTCCATATATCATCACCCATTCCATTCTATCATATTTATTTTTAATTATAAATAAAAGCAATCATATTTTGAAAAATGTTTTCTCGTACAGAAAATATATTCATATTTTCAATGACTTAGTATATGATGTAACAAAGAAGGTGATCACTATGTTGGAAGAATTTTATCAAACTCTTTATCATGATTTCTTTTTCAAATGGATTGTTTTAAACACTAAAATATACTGTGATGATCATATCCATTGTCATGTTGATGAAGATGATAAAAGTTGTAAAGTGGTTACTTTTGATATGGATACAGTATGTGGTTATGTGACTATCTGGACAAACAATATCGTAGAAGAGAAAATTATTCAAAAGAATAATCAAAGTATCCTCTTCTATTTACATTATAACGTTACAGACTTAGCACAATGTAGATTACTCTTCCAAGAGTTCTATCGTATTCTTTTATCCCACAATAATCATCAAACTTATAAAATAGCTCTTTGTTGTAATGATGGTTTATCCACAGCAATGTTTGTAGATGAAATGAAAGAAGTTATTGAATTAGAAAACCTAGACTTTATTGTTGATTCATTATCACTAGATGAGTTATGTCATACTTATCAAGATTATAATGCGATATATTTAGCACCTCAGATTGCCTTTAAACAAACAGACTTTCTGATGTCTATGAAAAACATCCCTATTCATAGAATTGACCCAACTGATTTCGCAACAAAGAATTACCAAGGCATTCTTAAAATCATACAACAAAATATCTTAACAGATAAAAAATGTTATCATTAATTTGGTAACATTTTTAAATACTTAATTTAAGTTTTTAAAGAAATAATCTTGATATTTATGTTTACTCTTTGTATCTACATAGAAAGAAACATATATGCCTTGATCAATATAATCTTCTTTTAATATTTCATATGATTGTTTTATCTGTTGAAATATTTCTCCTTTTGAATAAGGAATAATTAGGTCTATAATCTCATAATCTTTAAAGAGTTGATCGATGATCATATCTTCTAGTTGATTTAAATGAATTCCTTCTTTTACTGACATAAAAACATAAGGATCTTGTGGTTGAATAAAAGCATATTGATTTTTATCGACTTTGTTATAAGCGTATATCATTGGAGTATCTTTAACACCTAATGCTTCTAAAACTGCTAATGTTGTTTCTACTTGAGTATCACTATATGGTGATGAAGAATCAATCACATGAATTAATAAATCAGCTTCTTTGACTTCTTCTAAAGTTGAACGAAAAGCTTGGATAAGATGATGTGGTAATTGATTAATAAAACCAACAGTATCACTCATAATCACTTTTTTATGACCTTTTAAAGTCACTTGTCTGGATGCGGTTTGTAAAGATGCAAATAACATATCTTCTTGAAATACTTTTTTATCAGTAAAATAATTTAATAAAGAAGATTTCCCACTGTTGGTATAACCAACTAAACAAACAACCTTTTGTTGATTACGTTTACGTAATTTCCTTTGTGTTTGTCTTTGTTTAACAATCTCATCTAATTCTCTTCTTGCTTGCACAAGTTGACGATGAATAACACGACGGTCTAATTCAATTTGTTTTTCACCACTTCCTCTAAAACCAGAACCTCCTTGTTGTGAATAAAGTTCTTCCTTCATACCTGCAAGTCTTGGTAAAAGATATTGATTTCTAGCAATTTGTACTTGTAGCTTTGCTTCTTTTGTTTTAGCACGTGATTCAAAAATTCTTAATATCAAATCACTTCTATCACTCACTTCGACATTAAATGCATCCGTTAAGTTCTTTATTTGTAAAGGAGAAAGTTCTTCATTAAAGATAACTATTGTATCATCTTCAATTAAGTCAATAATTTCTTCTACCTTTCCTTTTCCAATATAAAACTGAGAAGTCACTGATGATAGGTTTTGAATAACAACCTCTTTCACTTCAATTCCACAAGCTAAAGTTAAATCTTTTAATTCTTCTATAGATACATCAAAATCATAGTACATATGATCATATTTCACACCAATTAGTATTGCCTTCACATTCTCACCTCTGTTTCATTATAAGGAGTCATCATGAAAAAAGCCAACTATTATTTCACACTTTGTTTAGTTTTATTCACAACAGTCTTTTCTTTTATCAATATGTTTCAAATAGTTAAAGTTTCAACAAATGTTATTCAAATTGTTTTCACAAATCTTTTACCTTCATTATTACCCTTTATGATCCTTATTTCTTTATGTTTATCTTTAGGATTATTTCAAATCTTTAGTTATCTTATTCAATTTATCTTTTCTCCAATATTCCACTTAACACCACATATGTCTTCTTTATATTTTGTATCATTTTTTTGTGGTTATCCAACAAATGCAAAAATCATTAAAGAATCATATGAATTAGGATATATCAATATTCATCAACTTCAACATCTTCTTTCAATAGCATCCTTTTCATCAATAAGCTTTATCTTCATATCATTACATTTACCTCTCAATCAAGCTATTCTCATTTATATTTGTCATATAACACCAAGTATTATCAAAGCACTATGTTATAAAGAAGACTATAAGTTTATTCATTTAAATGAAACAATTTATCAACTTAAACATCCTCATATGAGTTTTGTTTCAGCCTTAAAACAAAGCATTTTATCTTCACTTACTGCATTTATTTTTATTCTAGGTTATATGTTAGTATTTCAATTTATTGGATATAGCCTTCATTTTTTTATCAAAAATACATTTATACTTGCAATTATTCAAGGAATGTTAGAGTTTAGTTCTGGTTCTATTCAAATTCTCCAATTCCAATCTTTTTTTGTTTTACCAGTTGTTTGTTTTTATCTTTCTTTCTCTGGTTTATCTGTTCTTATGCAAGTTGATAATATTCTTGAAGGTGTTCCTTATTCATTTAAGAAGTATTTAAAATCAAGACTTATTCATGGAGTTTGTTCTTTTCTCTTATGTTGTTTCGTTTTACTGATAATATAAAAAGATTGTATGACTACAACCTTTCCTTTAAATAAAGTTCAATTTCTTGACTTGTAATATCTTTACCTTTTGTCTGATAATACTTTATTTTATTCTTGGATTCATCTGATAAATAAGAATGAAAATCTATCTTACCATTATAAATACCATAAAATTCATAGACAATAGCACCATAACATTTCTTTTGAATAAACCCATGAAGGTAACGAATAACATTTTCTTGAGATAAAGTAGTATCAATATATAAAAACACTTTTCCCCCATCACGTTTGATAACTTGAATAGAGTGAATATTTTGATGATTATGATGCATAATCAATTCTAACAAACTTTTATAACGTACACTAATTAAAACAATAACCATTAGATAAATGTTCCATCATTTTCTGCAAACAATCTCTGTTGGACATTACCATCAAAATCCATAATCACTTTATATCCCTTTTTATTTTCATAATTTTTTCCTACTGTATCAATAATGACTTTATCCCCAATCACTTGAAGACCACTAGCACTACTATTATATATAGTTTTAATTTCTTTTGACTTTAAGTCATATCTTGTAACCATAAAATCATTATTTAAATAAAATATATATTGATCCGTAACATTAAGGAATATTGCAACATCCTTAGTAATTAAATCTTCAATCTTCTTCGTAGTTAAATCAAAATATCCAATAGTCTTACGATCATCTCGCATATAATAAACCTTATTATCTTGCACAATAACATTTATAACTTTACCAGAAACCAACTTTTCTTCTGCTTTTCCATCAGTATTCATACAATAAATACCATCTGTACTACTATAATAAATTTTATCACCTATCACATTAAGATTATATGATGCTTTATCATTAAGCTTTGTTTCCTTATTTGTTTTTAAATCATAAACACAAATATATTCTCCATCGCCTTCTCCTTCATCTAATTGATAATAAGCTTTATCACCTTGAATAGATAAGTAGAAAACATTTTTATTTAGAATAAGTTTTTGATCTTTACCATCTGTTGTAATACTACATAAATTATTTTTTTCATTTGTATAATAGATAATATCATTCACAACATTCAAACACGAACTCTTTTGTTTAACCAATGTCACTCTGTTTTCTAGTTTTGAATCCATTTTTACTATATATCCATTTTCATCACAAGCATATAACATCTTTCCATCAAATACAGCAGTTCCACTGATGTTAATATTTCCCACATGAGAAGCAGCAGATGTTGTTGATTGAATTGTCATTTCATTTTGAATAACTTCATTTGAAGTATGAGGAGTCTCTTTAAATTGAGGATTATTTCCATCTTGAAGATAAAAATATCCTATAACTGTTAAAGCCAAAATAACAATACAACTGATTCCAATAACTTTACGATTGACTTTCTTTGATTGAGGAATATCCTCAAACTGAACAGTCTCTTCCCCTGTTTCTTCAAAAGAAACATCTTTTAATGGTTGATAATAACCACCAATTTGTTCTTGAGTAGGTGCTCTGTTATTATTCATAGGTTGATAACTATTATATGTTGGTGTTGTTTCAATTGATAAATTATTTCCACAATGACTACAATATTGATCATTTTCACCAACTACATTATGACAATGAGAACATCTTTTGACTTCTTGCCCACAGTGAACGCAGAATAGCGAATCATCATCAATTTCTCTTTTACATTTTTGACAATACATTTCTTTACCTCCTTAAAACAATAACACTCTATTGAGTGTCATCTTCTTTTTCATCAACAACTGTATAATCGACATCAATAACATTAGGATCACGAGACTGATTCTGATTTGTTGATTGTTGATTATAATATGTTTCATCATATGTTGTTGTATGTGTATATGTTTTTCTTTTAGATCCAAAAAGTATCTTAAGTATATATAAAACCATTAAAATTGGAAATATCAAAACAAGTAACGGCATTAAGAACCTCATTAAAAACATTACTATTAATAAAATAAATACTAAATATATCCATCCATATCCCATAATTTTTTCTCCTTTATAGTCTAGTTTATATTAAAAATATAAACTATACATGAACTCTTTATTCATTTTCTTCATGCCATCTAAATAAATAACTTGTTGGTACTTTCAAACCTTTAGCAAACTTATCAACAACCTTCAGTGTAATATTCCTTGTTCCTCTTTCAACATCAGATACATAATTCTTAGAAAGCGAACATCGAAAAGCTAATTCTTCTTGAGAAATATTTTCACCTATACGTAATTCTTTAACTCTTTTTCCAAATTTAATATTAATATTCTCCATATTAATCATTCTCCATCTGTTTTAATTTATGAGCTTCCTCTTTTATCTTTGTAAAACGATGATGCAAACCAGACTTACTTATCGTTTTCCCTGTCTTATCCAAATAAACTTCAGCCAACTCATTCAAAGTTAATTCAGGATTATCTAGACGCAACAAAGCAACTTGCCTTGTCTTATTATCTAATATTTCAATTCCTGCCTTATCTATCACATAAGCAATATCAGCAATTTGAGCACTAGAAGCACTCATCGCCTTCACTTCATTTGCAATATCACAATTATTCCATCGATTAACTGTGTTTGCCATTGAACGATCAATTCTCGTCATTTCAAAATCCATAACAGATTGTGAAGCTCCAATAGCTCTTAAAAAATCACCAATCTTTTCAGCAGACTTTAAATAAATAATAAACTTATTTCTTCTTTTAATAATCTTAGCATTTAACTCATAAGTATTCATTAAACTCACAATAAAACCTGCAAACTCTTCCTCATTAACACTCATTTCTAAATGATAATTAGATGTATCAGGATTATTAACACTCCCACAAGCTAGAAACACACCAGCTAAATACGCTCTTTTTTGATTATCACTAATAAGTAATCGTGAATCCGGAATAATTTGAATACCAATACCTTCCATCATATATAAATCTTCTAATATTTCTCTTGCTTTAGAAACCATCAAAACATAAATGTTATTTTTCTTTAATTTCATTTTTCTTGAAACTCTAAATTCAATATGTGGTTGATATAAATCTTTTAATAACTTATGCAACTTAGATGCTATTTTTGCATTTTCAGTACGAAGTGTTAATGATAATCCAGATTGATTTAAAGATAAAGTTCCAACAATTTTGATCATTGCACATAGAATTGATTTCTCACAAGGAATATCAAAATCATTAAATACAATTTCTTCTTTAACAACTCTAGAAAAAGATATCACAACAATTCCCCCTCTTAATGATCAGCATCTCTATGCCATCTATAAACTTGATAATGCTTAGAATAATATTCAGCAAAATAATTAGCGAGTGTTACAGAGCGATGTTGTCCACCTGTACAACCAACTCCAATAATCATTTGCATCTTTCCTTCTTCATCATATTTTTTTAATAAATAATCATAATATTGAACAGTCTTTTCAACAAACTCTTTTGTTTCTTCTTGTTCCATAACATAATCATAAACTTCTTTATCATTACCTGTTTTATTTCTTAATTCATCAATATAAAATGGATTAGGTAAAAAACGTACATCTAATAATAAATCAGCATCCTTTGGTACACCATGTTTATAACCAAATGATATAAAAGTCACTCTAAAAACTTCTCTATTTCCTTTATGAAAAGACGCTTCTAATTTATCTTGAAGTTTTATTGGTTTTAACTTCGTTGTATCTATCACAACATTAGCAAGCTTAGCTATCGGCTCTGCTAATTCTCTTTCAAAATTAATCGCTTCCGTTAAAGATGAAGCCATATTTCCTATCATTAATGGGTGAGAACGTCTTGTTTGTTTATAGCGAGACAATAAAACTTCATCTTCACAATCTAAGAAGACAACAGTTAAATCAACCCAATCAAGATTTGATAATATACGTACAGCAAAAATTGCTTCCCCTAAAGATACCGCCATTGCAACTTTAGAATAATTTGGTGATGTTCTAAGCAACTCTCCAAACTCATTTAATAGCCCAATCGGATAATTATCAATACATTGATACTCCATATTCTCAAATATCGCCATTGCCTGTGTTTTTCCTGCCCCAGACATACCAGTCACAATAACAAGTTCAATCTTATCCATACTCTCACTCTCCTCGCTAATACTATACCAAATATACTACCATAAGTGTACTCTTTTTTCAAAAAAAATGAAAAGAAAAGAAGATTAATCGTCTTCTTCTCCATCATCATCTTCATCATGATCATCATCGTCATCTTGATCATGATTATTGTCATTATCATCTGCTTTATCCTGTTCTTTTGACCCTGTAGATTCCTCTTTTTCCTCTAAGTCATCTTCAAGTTTATCTAGCATCTTTTCATCTAAACCAGCATCTTCTAAATAATCAACAAGATCATCAATACTCATTTTTGCAAGTTCATCTTTTTTGAAGTTAGGATAATATTTAAGAACCAAATCTATAAGTTTGATTTTACTATCAGGTATTCCTAAAGTTTGAGCTTCCTTTTGTTGAGAATCTGAGACTTTATCAATCGCAATTGTAAGCTTCACTTGTCTTTTTTGAATATACTGATTAATAATATCATTTACTTGTTGTTCTAAGTCTTTAATTTGTTGATTGTTGTCACTTAAGATATTGATATCAATATTTTGATTATTATCAAAGTATTGATTATCAAAACAATAATCAATAAATAATATCACTGAATCTTCTAATGTTTGATTAACAAGATCAACTGATTGAGTGAGTTGTTGTCCTTCTTTATTTGTATAAGATATAGCTACAACTTTATTTTTGTCATTCACTTGAAGAATTAAGCCTGGATTAACTTTTAATGAAACATAACTTAATGCATTGACAGTTTGTGCATCTTGAAATGGATTCATAAATATCATCAAAACAACAATACAAGAAACTAATGCAATTGGAATTATCTTATTTAATGACAAAGAAGATACTTGAATTTCTTGTCCTATTTCATGATTATATGCTCTTTTTATTCTTTTTATATTCGCATTATGACACAGCACAAATGTATACTGGTCTTTCAGTTCTACAATAATTCCTTTTTTCATTTCTTTGTCACCTCACTTGGCATAAATTCTTTTAATAATTCAAATTGACCTGTACAGATAATAATCACGGCTATGATATACTTACGATAAGGTTCTATTTTCTTTTTTGTTGTATGATATTGTTCAGTTATGAGTTGAATAGGCAGTTGTCCTTTATCAATAATCCGTGAAGTTAATTCATGATTACTTAAGATACTCGCTATAATATGATCAATATGTCTTTTACTCATAAAATGTTTAGGGCTAGAACTATATAACTCATTAAACTCTATATGATAATATTGCAATGTTTGAGTAAGAATCTCAATTTCTGCTTTTAAGTTTTGTTGGTGAAGCTCTTGATTATAATGTTCTTGAGAACCTATATTTAAATAGATTTCATTTGTATCATCTAATGATTCTTTATGTAATTGATTTCTATAATCTTTGGATTTGAAGTAATCATACAAACGGCTCTTTACAACAAGTTTGGCATATTCAAAGAATACTCCTTCCCCATCAAAACGATCAATGCTTTCATTAAATGCAAGTAACGCTATTGATAATTCTTCATCTTGACCATAGGATACATATTTTTTAGAAAGCGTAGAGACATATTTCGCAAGAAAAGGTTTATATTTTTCAATAAACCGATTTCTTGAATATTCATCTTTACGCGCTTCTAAAATTTCCTCTTGCATAACTAATCATCCTTTTTAATTTCT
Source organism: Coprobacillus sp. (assembly GCA_036639875.1). Taxonomy (GTDB): domain Bacteria; phylum Bacillota_I; class Bacilli_A; order Erysipelotrichales; family Coprobacillaceae; genus JAVWHX01. The sequence continues at coordinate 9,869 of JAVWHX010000036.1, read as the reverse complement.
AGTACGCCTCCACTTTTTGCATCAATCTTTATTTCATACTCAATCATATCTTTATCGATTGTGATATCATATTGACAATCATCGTCATCATAATCAATTTCTCTCACTGTTCCATTGACTTTTGATAAAGCAATCTGTTTTGCTTTTTCTTTTGATATAACTGTAGCTGTAGTTGTAGGCTTTTTCTCTTTATCAATTTCATCTACTGTTCCACGATAACGATCAATTTCAATTTCATAAATATAATTATCTTTTTCTATGTATACATTGTAATCATCGTCATCTGCTTTTATATCTACAATCTTACCATTTACTTGACCTAATGCCAATTGTTTTGCTTTATCTTCTGTGATTGCTTGAGTTGTCTTTGTTTTTTCTTTCTCTACATCATCAACAGTCCCTTTGTAAAGGTCAACTTCAACATCATACTTATATCCATCTTTCTCTATATAAACATGATACTCATCGTCATCCTTCACACTTCTAATGAACTTCCCTCCAACCTGGCTTAAGGCAATTTCTTTTGCCTTATCAGCAGTGATTTCTTTTGAAGATGTTGTAGAAGTTATAACAGGTTTTGGTAAAGTCGTTTCTTGTTTCTCCACTTCTTGAGTCGCACTTGCTTGAACATCTGTTTGATCTTTTTGACTAGCTGTTTGAACCTTTTGACCATCCGCTTGCACATCTTGAACATTTATCATTTGATACGCAAATGCAGTTGCTCCGATTGCCATACAACTTACAAATATTATTTTTAATCCTTTTAACATATGAATTCCTCCCTTTCACTATATACATACGGGATTGACTTCCATATTTTGGGGGTTCAAAGAAAAAAAGTAGAAATATTAATTCTACTTTATTAATGAAGCAATATATTGACCTGCAACAGCACCATCGCTTGCTGCCGTTACAATTTGTCTTAAATGTTTTTCACAAATATCTCCCCCAGCAAAAATACCAGGAGCCTTTGTTTCTTGTTTTTCATCGACAAGTATATATCCTTGTTCATTTAATATCCCTAAATCTTTGACAAAATCACTCACTGGATCTAATCCAACAAAAGGAAAAATACCTTCTACAGAAATAGTTGATAATTCACCTGTCTTAGAATCCTCAACAATTAAACCACTTACCTTATTATCAGTCACTTCAACTGCATGAGGTTTTTTTAAATAATGCATATAAATATTATCCTTAGATTCCATCTTTGAAATCAAATGTTTTTCAGCTCTTAAGACATCTCTTCTTACAACAACATGTACTTCTTTTACCAAATCACTTAAATAAATAGCTTCTTCAATTGCTGAATTACCACCACCTACAACGCACACTCTTTTTCCTTTAAAGAATGGACCATCACAAACTGCACAATAAGAAACACCACGCCCACTCATTTCTTCTTCATTAGGAACATTCATGTGTCTTTCTTTTGTTCCTGTCGCAATAAACACATACTGACATTCATATTCTTTATCATCAGTATAAATAACTTTCTTATCACCTTTATCTTCGATACGATTAACCAAACCATATTCATAAGTCGCACCAAAAGATAAACATTGTTCATACATTGAATAAGCAAGTTCAGGACCTTTTTGAATTGTTCCTGGATAGTTTTCTACTTCAGCAGTTAAATTCAATTTTCCTCCTGGCGCTCCACCGTCTAAAACAATCACACTCGCTCCAGCACGAGAAGCATATAAAGCTGCAGTTAAACCCGCTGGTCCAGCACCAACAATTACTAAATCTGTCATATTAATCAATCCTTTCTATAAATTCTATAATTTCATCCATTTGATCAATCATAAGATCTGGATGTAAATCTTCCATTTCCTTTGTTCCTTTAGGTGACCAAGTTACACCAATTGTATAAACATCAGCATTCTTACCTGCTAATATATCACTACTATTATCACCAATCATAATAGCTTTAGACGTCTTTGTTTTTCCTACTACGTTATATATTCCTTCAGGATCAGGTTTAACATGTTTGACACAATCAACCCCAATGACCATCTCAAAATAATCACGCATAGAGAATAAATCTAAGCCAATAAATGCAGCTTGTGTTTGTTTGGTTGTAACAACAGCTAAAGGATAACCTTTTTGCTTTAACTTTTCTAATGTTTCTATAACTGTAGGATAAATCGTCACAAAATCTTCATGATGAGCATGATTATATTCTCTATAACAATCTATAAGTTCTTCACATAAATCTAATGGAAAATATCTCTTAAAAGACGCCAACAAAGTTGGTCCTAAAAATGAAAGATATTCTTCATCACTTAATTGATAATCTGGTTTATATATTTTAAAAACATGTTCAAATGATTTCTTTATCAACAAATCTGTATTTAATAATGTTCCATCTAAATCAAAAATAACTGTTAAATCTTTTTTCATAATCAACCTCCATATGCATTATAACATAACCCCTTCTCATTCCAAAAGAAAATGCATTCAAAAAAAGTAGCCTTAGCTACTTATTGAGTTCTTTAATAACTTTTATTAATTCTTCCATTTGTTTTTGAGTTCCAATTGTAATTCTTAAATATTGATCAATTCTTGGTTTCTTAAAGTAACGAACAAGAATACCCTTTTCTCTTAACTCTAAGAATAACTTTTCTGCATCATATATAGGATGCTTTACAAAAATAAAATTAGCATAAGAATCCGTCATTTCAAATCCAAGTTTCTTCAATTCTATCTTTGTATATTCTCTTGTTTCAATAATCTTTTGCGCATTCTCTTTAATATACTCACTATCATCCATACTTGCCTTACCAACAACTTGTGCAAGACTATCAATCGGATAAGAATTAAATGAATTTTTAACATCATATAACTTAGAAATGACTTCCTTATTTCCAAGTGCCACACCCAAACGGATTCCCGCCAATGATCTAAACTTTGAAAAAGTTTGAACAATTAATAAATTCTCGTATTTATCTAATAATGAAATAGCACTTTGACCACCAAAATCAATATATGCTTCATCCACAACAACAATACTATCTTGATTATGTTTTAAAATATCTTCTATAAAATCTAAATCAACCAATACTCCTGTAGGAGCATTTGGATTAGGAAAGATAATTCCTGAATTGTTTTGATAATAATCTTCTTTTATCATTTCAAAATTATGATTTAAAGGAATCATTTGATATTTCATTTTATATAATTCACAATAAACTGGATAAAAAGAATAACTTATATCTGGAAATAGAACTGGTGCTTCACCATTAAAACATGTTAAAAAAGTTAAAGCTAAAACTTCATCAGAACCATTGCCTAAGAAAACTTGATGATCATCTAAACCATGATATAAAGCAATAGAATGTTTTAATTCATCAGCATCAGGATTAGGATATAATCTTAATGGTGATGATTGATAATCATGAATAGCTTTTTCTACTTTCATACCTGGATGATAAGGATTTTCATTTGTATTCAATTTAATCAAGTTAGGAATTTTAGGTTGTTCCCCTGCTTGATATGGTTCTACACTTCTTAACTTATCTTGCCAACTCATAGTGTCCCTCCTAACATATCTTCAATCACTTCATAAACATAATCAACTTGTTTATCAGCATGATTTGAAATGTCTTCATTAACTGTATGAAATGTGTAAGCATGATCTGATAATTCAAACATTGAAATATCATTATATGAATCTCCTATACAATATGTTTCTACTTTTTCATGAAGTAAATCTTTTAAAGCTAAAACACCACTTCCTTTAGTACAACCAACAGCAGTAATATCAAGGTAATGAGTATTTAAACAACCATGTGCATATTCTGAAAAATTATCAGCAATATACTTTTGAACTTTTAAAATATCTTCCGTTTGTTCATTAATTTGATGAACTGCAATAATATCAAACTCTTTAACTTTTAAATATTCATCCACAAAATTAACATCATTAATTTCAATATTCCCAATTGTTGCATGTTCAAATGTTTTCTGATTACAATAACCTAAAGTGCGATTCCCATCATAGAAAAACACATACATATCAGGTATTTTCATACTAAATTCTATAATACTTCTTCCAATATGTTGAGGAATAATCTTTTTAAATATTTCTTTTCCTTCTTTATTCACAATATGTGCGCCATTATTAAGAATTAAATAATCAAAAGGAAATTCATGTTTACGAATACAATTATGAGCTTCTTGATAATTTCTACCTGTATTAAAAGCAATTAAATGCCCTTGTTTCTTTAGTTCTTTTAACATCTCTTTATCATGAGGATGTTTCATTTCATTAAAATCAATAATTGTTCCATCCATATCACTAAACAGTACTTTCATAATATGTCCCCCTTTAATATAACTACCATTATACTAAATTTTTATTATTTGTCATCTTTTTTCCCATTAAGAAAGGAAGGTGTATATCGTTGTATACACCTCCTCCCTAAATATGATAGTATTCTTCCATTATTTTTTGATTCCAGTTATCACCTTCATCGACATTGGCACTTATAAATACTGGTGGAACAATTCCTTGAAGATGAAGTTCATGAGCAATCATCATTGATAGTGTTTGAGCCATAAACATTCCTATCAAACTTGAACTAGATCCCATTTTTCCTTTAACCCCTTCAACTTCCATAAAAGCATCACCTATCTCACCACAATTATCAATAACATAATCACAAACTTGATATAAGTTTTGACCACTATGATGACGACTTGTCACACTAGAGGAATGTTTGATATTTGTAAATGCTATAGTCGTAATAGATTGTCTACGACATTCATGGGCTAATTCAACTGGCATACCATTTCTTCCTGAATTAGAACTAATCAATAAAACATCACCTGCTTTTACTTTGTATTGCATTAAAATGACTTTTGCATAATCTTCAATTCTTTCAATCTGAGTTGATTTTAAAGGATGATCACCTAAAGTGAGTTCCATTGGAGCAATCAATGAAACACATGCCAATCCACCAGCTCTCGCATAAAACTCTTCACCAACCATATGTGAATGTCCTGTCCCAACTGCATAAAACTGACCACCATTTTTTATCTTTTCAACTATGACTTTAGCAATCTTTTGAAGATTTTCTTCTTGTGTTTCACTAAATTCATCTATTAATTGATGAATGGATTTTGTATATTCTTTTAACATTTTAATCCTCCTTTAACACAAATAAAACATTTGCATATTGAATAAGTTCTATTAATTTATATCCATAAGGTTTAACTTGCCCTATAACATTTGCATACCTTACAGCTGGTAAATCAACTAATGGAATTTGTAATTCTCCATAATATCGATTTGCTAAGTTATTATCCATAACTAATGAATATGCATTTCTTAATATAGGATTATAAACATTACAATCAATCCCTCTTGATTGTGTTCCTCTTACCATAAGTTCTGGTTGATCCGCTCTAGACAAGAACACAGTACTTAATAATTTGTTTTTGATAGTCTCATCTAATCCTTTATTAAACCACACTGGTATCTCTACACAGTATAAAGAATCAATAGCCTCACCTTTTAATTCATCTAAATTATATTCCTTTTTAAGAATATCTATACAATCATACTGAGCAACTTGACTCACCTTTATCAACTCATCTTGACTAGGATGACTATCACCAAAAATAACATAATCATATTCATCATGAACAAATAGTTCCATTGCTTGAATATATGATGGTTTATAGCGATGTTCTTCAATAGTCATAATACCATGACCAACCTCATTTAAGTCTGGAGTTGAGTATAACGATCCAATAAATATTCCCACTTTCACTCCATAAGACTGAAAAAGTCTGGCAGATTCTAGTGCATCATCATAACTCAACCCAGTCTCATTTAATGGAAAGAAATTATGGCAAGCATAATATTGATTAACATTTCCTTGGCTGATAACTGCATCTATTCTAGATTGTGGAAATTGTAACATTGATGCATTTTCTTCAATAATAATCCCATATGGATTCTTTGTCATAATCGCTACTTGTTCATGAGTAAATCCACTATCTAAACGTAACACCTTAATCTTTAAATCATCAATTGGTTTTAAATTATCATATGATGCTCCTATGAATTTAACCATAGATTCATTAACATCAGCATGAACTTCCAATCCGATTTTATCACAATAATCAAACAAGAATAAGAATGCATCATTAATTCCTACTTCAGTATTCTCAAAACCCAAATCACCTAATTCAAGCGATGTAAAAACAACCTGATAACCTAACATCTTAGCATTATCTAATGCTTCCTTTATTTTTTCTATACTATCAAAATCTGGATATACTGAAATTCCTATTTTCTTCATTATTATTTCCTCCTTCTATAAGCTATTTGATGAAAACTATACATATCTACACGATAATATGTATAAGCATATTCAATACATTGTTCATTTTTTAAATAAGAGGTTTGTTCTATTCTAAGTAAAGGGGTAAATTCATCTACTTCTAATTTTTTAGCATACTCTTTAGCCAAAACTGCATCTATTTGTTGAGATGCATAATCAATTGGATAATCAAGTTCATCTTCTAAATATTGATATAAAGAAAGATTTAAAGCAGATGAAGGAATACTATCAATAAAACCACCATAATACCCATCTTCATAAGCAATAGGGACCTTGTTTAAATATCTTATTCTGATAATATGCCATACTTCATTATCCTCATTAACAAGACCTAACTTTATAAGTTTATGATTATCTGTTTTTTCCTTTTGACAAAGCACCAGTTGTGATGATGTTTCTCCTTCTAACCTTGATACATCTTCAGTAAAACTTCTTAAGCCATCTAATTCTTTTAGTCTTTTTTTATCACTTACAAATGTTCCTTTTTTAGGTATTGTATATACCACACCTTCTTGTTGAAGTGATAAAATAGCTTGCCTAACTGTCATTCTTGATACATTAAACATCTTTGATAAACTATTTTCACTTTCTATTTTTTTGTTTTGATAAACATTATCTTGAATGTTTTGATAAATAAACTCTTTAATCTTTCGATACTGATAATCTTGTTTACCATCCATATTTATCATCACCCCATTTCACTTTGACCAATTCTTGTTTTGGATAAATGAGAGTTTCATCTTCAACATCTTCATTTAAAATAACTCCACTTCCTACAACACTTTTACAGCCCACTTTACAGCCTGGTAATAAAATAGCCCCTACACCTGTCCTTGAATAATCACCTAAAAAACAAGCATTAGAATATGTATTAGGAATTTGTTTTTTCCCTCTAATACAATGAACCGTTTTTCCATCATCAAAGCGTAAAGTCCCTACAGTTGTCCCAGCACCTAAATCTGTATTTCGTCCAACTATCCCATAAAATTCTCCATAATGATATAAATAAACTTTATTAAATAGTATTCCTCCTAACAATTCAGATGTATGATCGACAATACAATCATCCCCAATACTACAACCATCACCTATCTTACAATAATTTCTTATTTCACAATTATTTCCTATTATACAAGCATCTCCAATAATTGCTCCATTATCAATTGTTGTATTATCGCCAATAATAACATTTCCATTAATAACTACATAATCTCCAATAAGACTATTATCACCCAATATAACTTGACCCTTTATTTTAGCAAGTGGACTCACCTTGCTATTACAACCTAGTTTCATAGAAATATTTTGCGTTATAGCACGATTATAATCTTCATTTGCTTCTAATATGTGCCATGGTTTATCAATATCAAATATTTGATAATCACTTATCATACACGAAAATTGATAATCATCTTTAACCATATCATTAATAGCATTTTCTAAATAGAGTTCCTCTGGCGATCCCACACCAACTTTAGTTTTATTAAAATACATTTCTGTTGTCTGTAGATATTTAAACACATCTTTTTTTAATCTAAATGCAGCCGCAAAATACTGCCAATTATTTCCTCGAGGATGTCCCCAGAACGTCTTTAAATAACCATCATCTACTTCAGCACAAATAGCATCTGTTGACTCTTGATGTAATTTACCTAGCAATATGTGAGATTCCTTATTATTAATAAATCTAATAATATCTACTTCTCTAACAACACAGTCACCATACATTACAACATCATCATCATTAAAATACTCCTGTACTTGTAGGAGTGTATCACCACTCCCTATTGAATGATCTAAACCTATAACTTCCACTAAATTTTCATCCTTAAAACAATGCCTTATTTCTTGTACATGCTTTACTGCAATAACAAAAACTTTATCAACTGTTGTTTTTTTCAAAGCATCAACATAATGTTGAAGAATTGATTTATTTCCAATTGGAACCATTGACTTATTTCGACATGTATTATAAGGCCATACCTTTTTACCACTACCACCTGCAAGAATAAATACGTTCATATCTATACCTCCATCTTGTCTATACAAGTTCATGATATCACTATTATTTATTAATTACAACAAAAAAAGATGCCTAAGCATCTTAATCTATATATTCACTTGGTGTCTCACCATAAGTTAATTCTGAATAATAATTATTTAATTGTCTGTATGCCACAAAAGAAGATCTTCCATTATAATTCCCTAAACCATAATGTCCTAATTTCTCTTTTTTCTTTTCAAATTCATCTTGGCGTGTTGTAAAATCATTCATTAGTTTTTCAACAATACTTACATCTTTAGTATATGGTTTCACAATATCCATTTGTTCTGATGTAAAGATCAAACCATCAAAATCACTTACATTATTCTTTCTAAAAGTAATCTTTTCATCATTAAAAGTATGTCCTCGATTAAATTCTTTTTCAATCACAATACTTAGATCATCATTAATTTTAGCAGTATATCTCATACTGTAATAAACATCATAATTATCTAATACTCGAATTTGATAAATCTTATCATACTGATAATCCCCTTTTAGACTTAACTGCTTTTCATATTCCTGAATTCCATTTATTGCAGAAGAAACATTTGTAAATTGCTTATCATAATCAGCTAAAGTTGAATAAGATGCAGCTATTGATGAAGGTGCAGTCTTTTGAACTTCTTTAAGTTCTATCTTTTCAGTTTCAGTTGGTTGTGTCATACCACCACCAATTCCATCTAACAAACGACTATACAACAAAGGAATAGTAATAAATGAGAAAAATACAATAACATACAATAAGTAAGTCATTGGTTTATTCTTTTGTTTTTTTATAGGTCTATAATTTTGATTTAAATCTAATCCACAATGAGGACAATACTTTTCCTCATCTTTAAGTTCATGATCACATCTTGGACATTTTTTCATTGCTTTACTCCTCTGAGAAATAAGAATCCATAAATTGATAATACTCATCTATAAATTGTTGTTTCTTTTCCTTTTGTTCATTTCTATCTTTAATATTAAAATAATCTTCATCTAAGTATTGATAACTTTTTATAATTTTTCCGTTCGAGATAACTTGAACAGTAGGAGTCCATTCAAACTTTAACTCTTTATAAAGATTATCAAAGAAATCTTTTTCTTCTTGCGTAGCATTATCTGCCTTTGCACGATCTCTAAAATTCTTAATATTTAAATAATAGATTCCTGTATTACTATGTTTATTTACATAGTCTTCTAATAAAGGATAGAATTCTTGACAATCACCACAATCAGGTCTACCAATATATAATATAAATTTAACATTTGAATTTAAACTCTTTGTTAACTCTTCATATTTTATTTCTTGAATTCCTTCAATATTTATTTTATCTGTTTTTTTTGTAGATATACAACCAGTTAATACGATTAAACTCAAACATACAATTAATAGTCTTTTCATCATATCACTCCATTTTGTTTAATATACCATAAACTTGAATAAAAGAAAAGATAAGAGTTTCCTCTTATCTCAATAAGCT
>JAVWHX010000035.1:334-23988 GCA_036639875.1 Coprobacillus sp. | reverse complement strand
TAATGATGATGTTATTGAGGGGGGCATAAAAATGAATATGAACGAAATCATTCAATGCATAACCGCCTTTGTAGGTTGTTTAGGATTTACATTTATTTTCCGTATTCATAAGAATATCAAATTCGCAATTATGGGTTCTCTGATCGGTACTTTGGGATGGGTTGTTTATTTATTAACTGATACATTAAGCAATATTTTCTTACAAAGTTTTATAGCAATGCTAACAGTTGCTTTATTAGCGGAAATTATGGCAAGAATTTATAAAGCTCCAGCAACAATCTTTATTATTGTCGGATGTTTCCCACTAGTTCCAGGAAGTGGAATCTATTATACAATGTTATATGCTGTTCAAGGATTAAATGATGCCTTTGCTGATAGTTTAATATCAACACTTGGGATTGGAATATCACTTGCTCTTGCAATCTTAATTTCATCAACAATCTTACAAGTCTATAAAATCATTAAAACAAAGAACTATGCAAAAGTAGAGTAATTCAAAAGAACACCTTAAAAGTGTTCTTTTTTTATTAAGCTCTTAAAACTGCTTGATATTCTTTTTCTACAACAGCTAAGATATTCTTCATAACATCATTAATTGTTGCTTCATCCAATGTTTTTGTTGCATCTTGGAAAGTTAAAGAAATAGCTACTGATTTCTTACCTTCTTCCATATGTTCTCCAACATAAACATCAAAGATTGTAGCATCTTTTACAAGTTGTTTGCTTGCTTTACAAATTGATCTTACAACATCATAAGTTGCAATTCCTTTATCCATAACCAACGCAATATCTCTTGTTACTGCTGGATACATCGGAATTGGTGCACATTTCAATGCCTTAGTACGTAAATTTAATAAGACACTTAAGTTCAATTCAGCAACAACAGTTTCTCCTTTAATTTCGTATTTCTTTGCTTTTAAAGGATGAATTTGACCAATAACTCCAACAATATCTTTTCCCATCTTAATATAACCACTTCTACCAGGATGGAAATCCTTATTATCAGATTCAACTTTCACTAAACTATAACGTGATTCTTCAATACATAACTTCTTAAATAAAGTTTCTACAAATCCTTTAACGACATAGAAATCAACTTTTCTATTGATTCCAGCATAAGGAACATGATGATAAATTCCATTACAAGCCATTGCTAAAGTTGTGATTTCATCATTTGCATAAGTATTTGAAATTTCAAACACACATACATCTTTAGAAGCATGTGATTGATTATAATTAATCACTTGAAGTAATGAAGGAATTACTGATTTTCTCGTTACACTTCTTTCTTCTCCTAATGGTGACATTAATTGAACATCTTTATCTAATGGATGGAATAAATTAAAGTCATTAACAGATGAAGGAGAAGTTAATGTATAAGTTAATGTTTCATGTAATCCCAAATCAACAAGAACATCTCTTATAAATCTTTCATGACTTTGTTTAGGAGTTAAGATTCCTTTTGTCATTTCCATATTTGGTAAAGTTGAAGGAATATTATCATAGCCATACATTCTCGCAACTTCTTCAACCAAATCAGCAGACATCGTTATATCATTACGATATGATGGAACAATAACATCAAAAGTTGTTTCTTTTAAAGTATAAGACATACTTAAACGATCAAAGATATCTTTAATTTCTTCAATAGAAATGTTCATACCTAATAATCCATTAATCTTTTCTTGTGTAACAGTCACGATTTTTTCTTCTACTTTTAATTCAGTAGAAACTGTTTCGTAAACTTCTTTAGCATCACCTAATTGTACTAATAAATCAGCACAACGATCTAAAACATTAAAAGTATTAGCCGTATTTAATGCACCTTTAATATAATGTTGAGAAGCATCAGTTAATAAGTTCATACGACGAGCAGTATTTCTTAAAGTCGCTCCATCAAAAGTCGCTGCTTCAATCACAATATTAACTGTTTGATCATCAATCTTTGTATCATTACCACCCATAACTCCTGCAACGCAACCAATTCCATTATCAGTAGAAACAATAATATCTTCTGGTAACAATTCATATTCTTTTTCATCCAACAAAATAGCTTTTTCATTAAATCCTGTTTTCACAACAAAAGATTTTTCTTTTAATTTATCATAATCGTACATATGAATAGGTTGTCCAGTTTCTAACATCACATAGTTAGAAATATCAACAATATTATTAATTGGTTTAATATTGCTTGCTAATAAGAAGTTTCTAAGCCATGCAGGTGATTCTTTTGTTGTTACACCTTTAATTAACTTAGCTCCAAAGAATGGACATAATTCAGTTTCTACTTGAACTTGAATATCACTCTTTAGTTCTTGATGTTTTATAACTTCGGGTAATTTCACTTTTCTATTTAAAACAGCCGCAACTTCATATGCAAGTGAAGTCATCGCCATACAATCACTACGATTTGGAGTTAAACCAATTTCTAAGATTGTATCTTTTAATCCAATATATGATAACGCTTCTTCTCCAACAGGAGCATCATTATCTAAAACGTGAATTCCATCTTTATCTTCATCTTTTAATAAACGGGCATCTAATCCAAGTTCAGCAATAGAACAAATCATTCCATTAGAATCAATACCACGAATATTTCCTTCTTTAATCTTAAATCCATTACCTAAATCACATCCAGGTAAAGCTACGATTACTTTTTGATTTTTCGCAACATTAGGAGCACCACAAACAATTTGTGTTACTTTCCCTTCCCCAATTTCAACTTGACAAACATTTAAATGATCACTATCTGGATGAGCAGAGCATTCTGTTACATGTCCAACGACAAGTTTATCTCCTCTTGCTAAAACATGCATTCCCTCAACTTCTAATCCAATTCTTGTGATTAATTCAGCTAATTCTTCAGGGTTTTGATCACTAATATCGACATACTCATTTAATAATTTTAAACTTGCTTCCATGACTCTACCCCTTTCTTCCAAACTGATTTAAGAATCTTAAATCATCATTATAAAAATCTCTAATATTATCAATACCATATTTCAACATCGCAACACGTTCTAACCCAATACCAAATGCAAATCCTTGATAAACTTCAGGGTCAAATCCACACATTTCAAGAACATGAGGATTAACCATACCAGCCCCTAAGATTTCAATCCATCCAGTATGTTTACACATTGGACATCCTTTACCTTCACAGTTATGACATGAAATATCAACTTCTACACTAGGTTCAGTAAATGGAAAATAAGAAGGTCTTAAACGAATCTTTCTCTTTTCACCAAACATCTTTTTAGCAAAAACTTCTAACGTTCCTTTTAAATCAGCCATTGTAATATTTTTATCAATAACCAATCCTTCACATTGCATGAATTGATGAGAGTGTGTTGCATCATCATCATCTCTACGATAAGTCTTACCAGGACAAATGACTTTAATAGGTCCTTTTCCCTCAGCCGCTAACATTGCATGGGCTTGCACTGGAGATGTATGTGTTCTCATTAATGTATTCTCATCAATATAGAATGTATCTTGCATATCTCTAGCAGGATGTCCTTTAGGCAAGTTCATCAACTCAAAGTTAAAGTGATCACTTTCTACTTCTGGCCCTTCCGCAACTTGATATCCCATACCTAAGAATAACTCTTCAACATCATTTTTAACAACTGATAAAGGATGTAAAGTTCCAAGTGGTAATGCCGTACTAGGTAAACTAATATCAATATCCTCACTCATAAGCTTTTCATTCATTTCAGCTTCTTCTAACATCTCTTTTTTATCATCAATAGCTTTTGTGATATCTTGTTTCACTTGATTAGAAACTTGTCCAAAAGAAGCTCTTTCTTCTTGAGACATATCTTTCATTGATTTCATCGCTGCTTGCATAGGTCCTTTTTTCCCTAAATAAAGAACTCTTAAATCATTTAAATCTTTTAAAGTACTACAAGCAGTTATTTGAGATAAAGCTTCCTCTTTAATCTTTAATAACTCATCCATAATTATTTCCTCCTTCAAATAAAAAAATCGCTCCATATAGGAACGATTATAATCGCGGTACCATCCTAATTCATAACAAAGTTATGCACTTAATTCACAGTAACGTTGTGTTGACGGCGATGATTAGTCGCACTCCAAGGTGAATTCAATAAATGCATTGTAAGAAAACTTTCAGCAAACATTTTCCTCTCTACTACAAATTCCTTATTTACTTATCCTTATCTTCGTGTTTATGTTGATATTATAGCCAAAAACAAAGATAAAAACAAGTCTTTTTTATTAAGGACATAGCCTTTATCATTTTACATCTTTATAATAACTTCATTCAACCAAAATTATATAATCGATTCATACTTTTCTGAAATTTCATACAACTCTTCTTCACTAAACCCATCAAAGTAAATATGTTCACCATCAAATTCATGTAATTCTCTTTTATTTAATTCTTTCATAAAATCATCAAAAGAAATAGTTATTAACATCTCTTCACTCTCTAATGAAAATAAAGCAACTGCATAAAAATCTGCTTTGACTTCATCTTTAGAAGTGAAATCTTGATAACAAAGTGGTGTTTTAGGAACAAGTGGGAAAACTGACTCAACAGTTGAAGTAATTGTATACACACCCATAACTTGTTTTTTACCATCCTTATCAACACTATAAAATCTTGGATTTGTATAGTATAGATCCAAGCTTTGTTGTTGATGTAAATCAGTTTCAAATGTTTCTAACGTTAAATCATTCAACCATTTTTCTTTCGTCTGTTCATCATAAAAATATGGCCACATTGCACAAAAGAAACAACCAGTATCATGTTCATTTAAAAACCCATGATAAGTTTCTAAATTAAATTTCTTTATCTTCTCTTTTTCTTTATCAATATCACTTAAATGCAATTGGACTCCGTCTTGTTCAAAAACATCTGTTTTATAACATTGACAATAATATCTAACCAATTGATATAAATCATCAATTTCTTTATTTGTTGTAGGATACAACATATTTAATCCAATCTCTTTTGTTTCATTTTCATTCCAAATAACACTAATTCCTCTCGCAATATGTTCAGGATGAAAAAGAGTTAATTCACTGTCTAATTTTTCATTAGGAATTAAAACATAATTATTATCATATCTTCCATATTGAAACTGATTCATTAAAATATCACTTAACGTTAATTTCTTTTTAAACAACCCTTTTTGTTTAATCTTAATATCTAAGCTCATCTTTATTTACTCCTTATTAAAATGATACATCATAATTGCACTTGCAATTCCTACATTCAATGATTCAACTGATTGAATAGGGATATAAATATTCCCTTCACAAAGAGATAAAATATCATCACTTACTCCTTGCCCTTCATTTCCCATTACAAACCCCATTCTTTCACACTTCTTATAGTCTTCAATACTCTTAGCATCTTTTAAACTTGTTCCATAAACATGAACATTTTGTTGTTTGAGGATTTCAATCGCATCCATCAAATCCATAACACATACATCCATTTGAAACAAAGCCCCTTGAGTAGCACGGATAACTTTATCATTATAGAGATCAACACATTCATTAGACATAATAATTTGATCATATCCAAATGCTAAAGCAGTACGCATAATTGTTCCTACATTACCAGGATCTTGCAACCTATCTAACAAAAGATATCTTTTTCCATTAACGGCAATCTTATTTACAATATTTCTTTGGCATATTGCCATAATCGGTTGTGGCGTTTTTGTAAAAGCAAGTTTCTCCATAACATTTGAAGATACATAGATTGTTTCTTCTTCATAATGTTCCTTTGTAGTTGTTATAATTTTATCAATATAATGATGTTTTCTTGCTTCTTCAACAAGATGAAAACCTTCAATTAAAAACATTCCTGTTTCATCACGATATTTCTTTTGTTTTAGTTTTATGATATCTTTAATTATATCATTTTGAGTCGATGTAATCATACATGTTGCTCCTTTAATTTTTTCTGTCTTTGTTTATAATCAGGCATTCTTTTTTGCATTTCTTGATAAAACAAAGAAGAATGATTTGCTTGTAAAAAATGTGTTAATTCATGAACAATAACATAATCTATTAATTCTTTATCAAGATGAACAAGAGAAAGATTAAAAGAAATTTTATTTTCTTTATAAAAACAACTTCCCCATCTTCCCTTATATTTTCTTACTTCAATACGTGGCATTCCTAAATCAAAATCATATGCCAAATAATAAATCACACGTTCCTCAATATAATTCAACAAAAGAGTCTTCAAATAACTCTCTACACATTTATCAATAGATCTATGATAAACATATAATGCATCACCATGTATTTCACACTTTCTTCTTCCCACATCTCTAACATCTAAAAGATAACGAGAAGAAAAGATATCAACATATCCTTGATGACGATAATCATAATAAGGCTCATAAGCTTGTATTTGAGGTAAAAGTTTATGTTGATACTTATGAATATTCTTTTCTATTAATGATAGAGGTGTATGAAATGGTGCCTTTATAAGCAACTTTCCATTGACAACCTTTAAATGAATAGACTTCATATGTTTAAAAATAATATCATATTCAATTGTTTGATTGTTAATATTGATTTGATAAGTTTCCATATAACTTAATGAATAAATCCTTTCAATCATCCCATATTATATAAGAAAGGATGATACTATGCGCGAAGCACTATTAATGAACTTAAAAGGCTTTACAGCCACTGATTTAAAAAAGACAATTGAAGAAGGAATAGCATCCAAAGAAGAAACTATCTTAGTTGGTTTAGGTGTTCTCTTTGAAGAATATTATAACTCTTTAGACGAAAACAATAAACAACAATTCCTTAACTCAATATCTTCTTTACTCTAGACCAGATTCTGGTCTCTTTTTTATTTTATCAATGAATTTATGAACCATTTTAAATAATTCTGGTGTTCTCTTCCACATTTCTCTTACCATTCTTATACAAATCAAAATAGCTAAGAAAGAAAAATTATATTTAAATAAATCTAACATTGGAATAAACCATACCAAAACTCCAATGATACCTAAAGCAATACAAGGAATAAAAGTAACCTTTTCTTCATAAATATCATAAGCAATCTTTGAAATTTCAAAGAGTATATAATCAAATATCCATAACATTATAAAATATAAAGTTGTATAAATATCATAAACAAATAATCTTTTAAAAGCTTCAGAGATATCACAACGATAATAAAGCATAATAGAAATAAAGAAAGAAGCAATTGCGATAACCAATGTTGCTAGAGCATTTCTAAACATATAAATAATCATTAAATCTTTTTTTATTTCATTCTTAAACATTATTATCACCTTCTTGTATAGAACCAGATAAATTGATTCTAAAAGTAAACTCATTAACACTCTTTTCATTATTACCTAAAGAAACAATACAAATCAAATCTTTATCCAATAACGATTCATCTTTATCATAATAAGCAGATTGTTTGACTTTCCCATCAATTAAATCTTGTGTTTTCCCATTAAGATGAACAAATCTTTCATAATCATCAATCTTATCTGAATCGCCATTCTTCTTTAAACATAAATAATCAATTGTAAAATAATTATATTTCTTAACTAGATTTTTATCTTTTGTAGAGAAATCTCCAGTCTTTAACCATGATTTACTTACAAATACATTCTCAATAGTATAATCTTTATTACCACCATTATAAAGCACTAACTGTTTACTTTTAACTGGAAGTTCTTTTTCATAAACAACTTTATTATCTCTTGTAATAGTCATATTAATTAAAGCATTCTTAAAATCTTCACTAAAAAGTGATTCTTTAGTTTCTTGAACATCTAAATAGCAGACTTCATTTTCACTCTTAACTGTATAATTATGTTTATAAACAATTTCCTTATCTTTTGAAGGTGTTAATGAAAATGTTAATTCTATTTGATCATTCTCTAAAAAGAATCTTTCTTTTAAAGCAATAAGTCTTGCCCCACCATGACTTTGAACATTATTATCTTTATATAATTCATATCCTTCAATCATAATATCTTCGTTTTCAGTTGCAAAATAATATTGATAATCAGCAATGTTTTTATAAGTATGAAACACAAAATTATCATACCATAAAACCAATGTACAAACTAATAAACTTAATACAACACCCGATAACATTAATTGTCTTTTGATTTCTTTATCCATTATTATCACCTTCCCCATTATATCTTCTTTCAAAGAAAAAGAAAAGACATAACGTCTTTTCTTATGATCAACCTAAAGTTACACTCACTGAAGTTGTGGAACCATCTCGATTAATTGTTAATTTAATACTATCACCAGGCTTCTTAGCATAAAGTTTTGTTAAAAAGTCTTTATAAGATTCAATATCTTCACCATCAAACTTTGTAATAACATCACCAACTTTGATTCCTGCTTTACTTGCAGCTGAAGAACTTTGAACACTCGCTACATAAATACCTTTATTTAAATTTGTTTGAATACGATACATATACAATTCATAAGAAGAATAACCATCTAAAGATAAACCAGAAATACCTAGACTAGGTCGACTCACTTTACCAGTAGACATAATTTCTTCAACTAACTTAACTGCATCATTAATTGGTAACGCAAAGCCCATACCTTCAACTTCTTCACTTGCATACTTCATTGACGTAATACCAACTAGCTCACCAGCTGCATTAACCAAAGCACCACCACTATTACCAGGGTTAATAGCCGCATCTGTTTGAATAACATTCATATCCCAATCTTCTTTACCATCATTATTCAAATCCACTGAAACAGCACGTTTAGTCGCAGAAACAATACCTTGAGTTACAGTTCCAGCATATTCAATACCAAGTGGACTACCAACCGCAAGAACAGGTTCACCAGCTTCTAACAAATCAGAATCTCCAGTCTTAAAGACCTCTACATCAAAATCAATACTCATCTTCAATACTGCAATATCACCATATTGATCACTACCAACAAGTTCGGCTTTTACAGATTTACTATTTGAGAAAATAACTTCAATTGATTGAGCACCATCAATAACATGATGATTCGTTATAACATAAACAGTTTTACCGTCCAACTTATAAATAACACCACTACCACTACCAGCCAATTTACTATTTTGATAAACAGCAATACCAACAGTCATTTCTTTTGCTTTTTCAATAACCTCAGTTAAATTTGTCTTCACATCATAATTCACAGTCTTAACAGTTGCATTTCCAGAAGATGATGTCCCTCCTGTTTGGTTATTAAAGAACTTATACATTAAAAATCCATTACAGCATAAAGATACAACCAACAACACACATACAACTATCTTAAAAAACTTATTCTTATTTATATTTTTCATCAATATCTTCCTTTCTTACAATAAAGTATTGTTTTATATTAATATCATAAAACACAAATGACAAAAAATTATTTTAAAATTGTGTGAAAATAACAAAAATTAGTCAACAAACTTTTTTATTTCACCTAATTTATCAATAGCTAACTGATAACCATAATCATATAATCTTTGTATCTTTGTTAAATCTTTTTCAAAAGAATCAATTTGAACATCTTCCATCGGTCTTAATATAAGTGCTTTTCCTTCTTTTTCAAGACTTTCACAATACTCAACAGTTTCATTATACATTGTATGTCTTGTAAGAAGTGATTCAACCAATAACGGATATCTTTTCTTCAAATGACGTGAAGCCATAACATTCGCTTTAGATAATTGTTTCATATAACCTTTCGGTCTTGTTAAAATAATCAACATTTTATCAAACCCATCTGCCATCGCTTTTTTCACTGGAATAGGATCACAAATTCCACCATCATAATACTCATTACCATTCAAATGAATAACTGGAAAAACAAAAGGAATTGCACAAGTTGCTTTTAACATAGTACATTGTTTATCTAACTCTTTACCATCCAAGTACTCACATAGTCCTGTTTTAGCATTCGTAACACCAACCTTAATTTGAGTTGTTGATGATAAAAACGTATTCCAATCAAAAGGATAAATCTTATTAGGAATTGTTTCATAAGCAAACTTCAATCCAAACAAACTCTTTTCTTTAATAAAGTTTCTCATTCCTACATAACGTTTATCATGTCGATGATTCATTAAGATATCATAATTACGTTTCACTTGCTTACTCACATAAGAGAAACCATCCGTAATACCAGCGGATACCCCTATAACATAAGGGAACTCTATTCCATTATCAATCAAGGCATCCATGATACCACAAGAAAAGATGGGACGAAACGTCCCTCCTTCTAGTATCAACGCTCCCACTATCGCTTATCCTCAATAATTTGATTTAACAATTCTTCATCTAATTCTTCAATAAAATGTGTAATCAAATCAACAGTTGCTTGATAATCATCAACATTAATAATTGTACGATGAGAATGCATATAACGAGATGGGATAGATAAGGTCATATTCATAACTCCCGCTTCAACTTTACTTAATTCTCCAGAATCAGTACCACCAGCCGTAATCATATCTAATTGATAAGCAATATTATGTTTTTCACATATATTTTCTAATACTTTTAATAAACCAGTGTGTGCAATAACACTTCCATCCATAACACTCAAAGAAACTCCACTACCTAATTTGACATCACCTTTTTCACCAGGTAAATCTTTTGAGAAAGTCACATCAATTGCTAAAGCAATATCAGGTTTAACCAATTGTCCAACAGTTTTAGCACCTCTTAAACCAACTTCTTCTTGAACAGTTCCTGCTCCAAATAAAGTTGGATAAATTGTTTTTCCTTTTAAATTCTTAAACACGTCAATAATCACAGCAACACCAATACGATCATCCCATGCTTTAGACATCAAACATTTTTCATTACCCATAACTAAGAATTCAGAAACAGGAGTAATTGGATCACCCTTTCTAATTCCTAATTTCAATGCTTCTTCTTTACTTAAAACACCAATATCAATAAAAGAATCATTAGGAGCAACAACTTTATTTCTTTCTTCAACTGATTTCCCATGAGGTGGTTGAGAACCAAAAACTCCTTTAATTTCATCACCATCACGATTTGTTATACACATTAATGAAGACGGTAAATTTTGTCCCATCCAACCACCAACAGCTTGAACTTGAATAAATCCACCCTCATCAATATCCTTCACAATAAAACCAATTTCATCAATATGTCCTGTCACCAATACTTTTAATTGACTTGTTCCATTTTTAATTCCAACATAACTTCCTAAGTTATCATATTTAACATCGTCTACGCAATCTTCCATATAAGATTTCATAACACGTGTTGCTTCCTTTTCAAAACCAGATATCCCCTTCGCTAAACTAATATCCTTTAACATCTTTAAATCTGCCATTATTATGCCCTCCTATTTTTTTACATTATATAACTTTTTTTCATATTAGACAAATACTTTGAACTGAATATGAAGTTAAAATCAGTATACACATTTTCTTATCATTCATACAAAAAAAGGATAATACGAAAAGCTATTATCCTTCTTATTCAGCAAATAATCTTTGTGATTCAACCGAATTAATATCTACAATTTTATAAAAATACTCTTTCTGAGATAAATCATTCTTTTCTAATGTATCCGCAATTTGACCATCTTTAATATACAACAATTTCTTAGAATAACTAGCAATCATTGAATCATGAGTAACCATTAAAATAGAAACATTTTCTTCATCATTTAATTTCTTAAATAATTCTAACAAATCATGAGAATTCTGACTATCAAGATTTCCAGTTGGTTCATCAGCAACAATTAACTTAGGATTCGTAACCAAAGCTCTTGCTATTGCTGCACGTTGTCTTTGTCCACCAGAACATTCTGTAGGATATTTATCTAACAGTTCTACAACATTTAATTTTTCTGCAATAGCACTCACTTTTGTTTTTATCTCTTCAATAGTATGAGATGCTAATGATAATGGTACTGCAATATTTTCGAAAATAGTCAATGAATCTAAAAGATTAAACTCTTGAAAAATAAAACCAAGATTTTCATAACGAAATCTTCCAATTTCATTTTCACCCATCGTTCTTACTTCTTTACCATTGATATAAACTTGTCCAATGTTAGGCACATCAATAGTTGATAAGTTATTAATAAAAGTTGATTTTCCTGAACCTGAAGGCCCCATTACACAAATAAAATCACCTTCATACATCTTTAACGATACTTCTTTTAAAGCAGTCACAGGATTCTTTGTTCCTAAACCATATATCTTTGTAACATTATCAGCAACCAATATTTCATTATTCATAACGAACACCTTCTTCCATAGTTTTTAAAACTGATTTTTTATAAAAAGTATAAGTAAATAGCGATGATATAATAACAGGTACTAACAAAGCAACAAACATAATCAATATAAAGTTCAATGTGACGACCTGATAATTAAATGCTAATATCAAATTTGCTACAATATAAACAAAAGGTAACCCAATAATAATCAGATAGAACCATAAAACTTCTTCTCTAATAATTTTAATTAATTGTTTATATGAATAACCTAATTTATATAAATTATAAAACAGTATTCTCCTTGAGGATGCTTCCATACAATACTTGTAAATAATGCTAATTAATAACAATCCCATAATAACCACAAAACCAATTGAAGCAGTGACCAGTTCTCTTGGACTATTTTGTTGAGTAATAATAATTCCTATCATAGTCACAGTTGATAAAGCATACAAACCAATCAACATAAGTGCTCTTCTTAAAGAATAATACAAGTTAGATAATGAAATTAATTTTGTTGGGTGATTCAAAAAACGCTTATTTTTAAGTCTTTTAAACAGAATTGGGAAATAATGTCTAATAATACCAGTTATCCCTAACACACCAATTACACAAGGAAATAAGACAACAGTTGGCGTATAGTCAACAGTTAAAATCATAACAATTCCTATTACATAAGCAAAAATATATAAAAATGAAGGTAACCTTATAATTCTATGATCTTCTAAAGTATTACTTTTTTCCTGTGATAACATATAAGGAATATCTTTACGATAGACAAAACCTGATGCATATATCAATTGAGCGAAAATCAATACAACAATACAAATAACTGTATCTCCAATTGCATTCAATGGAATATAATAAAAGGGTACAACTGCATCAACAAATGGATAAATAAACTGATTCATAATCATTGATGAAATCATCCCTACTCCAATCCCTATTGGAAAAGCAATCATTGTCATCACTAAATTTTGATAAAACAAATATAATGTAGAACCAAAATAACTTGCTCCTGAAATTGTCATAATCGCTATTTCTTTTGTTTTCCTTGATATATAAAAATTATTCGCAAAAACAATCATAAAACCACAAAAGATAATAACCAAAAAAGCCAAAATAGTAGAAAGAGGCAAGACTAATCCTTGAGCAGAAAAAGTCGCCACTTCTAATAAGTATGTATTATCAATAATATTATAAAACAAAAAAGTAACTGCTATTGTTAAACACAATGTCAAAGTATATATCAAACTCTTTTGATATTCTTTTTTTAGCATGTGCATTGAAAACCGAAATGTCCCCATGTTTTTACCTCCTATATTTTTTTAAAACACCTATTTTATTAGTATATCTCTCCACTTTTATTATGTCAACCAAAGAAAAAGTCAATTGAATTAACAAATGACCTTCTTATATTGATGAATAAATTGTTCTTCGAAATCTACAATTGGGATTGGTTTACTATAAAGATACCCTTGAATATAGATACACCCTAAATCCGTTAAAATATCTTTTTGTTCCAAAGTTTCAACCCCTTCAGCAACAACCTCTACTCCTAATTGTTTACACATTTGAAGTATACTCTTTAAAATGATTCTATTCTTTTTTTGAATATCTAAAGAATAAATAAGACTTCTATCTAATTTTAATGTATCAAAATCAAGCTCAGACAAAATATTCAAATTCGTATAATTTGTTCCAAAATCATCAAGTGATACGAAATAGCCAGCTTTTCTAATTCCACTTACAATTTGATAAACAACAGTTGCTCCTACTTCAGCATCTCCCTCAGTAATTTCAATTTCAATATTCTTTTTATCAATATGATACTTATTAACAGTCTCATTCATAATATCAATCAAATGATCTTCTAATAATGTTTTTCTAGAGAAGTTCAAAGAAATAACTGGACAGAACAATCCTTCTTTTTTCCATTTATCTAAACATTTACAAACTTCTTCAAAAACAAATAAATCAATATAACGAATCATATTCCTTTTTTCAACAAGTGGTATAAACTTACCTGGAGTAATAACACCAAAATCCTTATGAATAAAACGGATAAGCGCTTCTGCACCAAATATAATACCAGTCTGCGAATTAACTTTTGCTTGCAAGAAAACTTGGAATTCATGATTTTCAATACAATTGATAAGCATACTCAACTCTTCATGATGATTATCACCCTTGTTCTCTAAACTATCATAGTATCCTTGTTTATGAATTTCCATAGTTTGCGTAGCAATTGTCACTTGTTTATTAAAATCCTTTTCGATATTATCCCACGAATAACCTATTGAAGCAGTAAACGTAACTCTTTCACGAATCATCTCTTCAATTCTCTTGACTTGTTTTTCAACATCTTGAATCTCTACATCAAAGTTCACAATCATGAATTCGTCACCATTTAATCTAAAGATATATGCATTTTTACATACCATAGCAATTATCTTAGAAAATTCTATAATAACATTATCTCCATACATTGTTCCATTTTCATTATTAATCTCCGTCATTTGATTAAGATTCATAAAGATAACACTTAAATTTTCAATCTTCTCTTTATCATAATGTCTTATAAATTCATCATAACTATTACGATTCTTTAAACCTGTTAACTTATCATAATAATTATTATATATGATTTCATCAAAATTCTTTCTTTTTCGCCATTCACTTTCCAAAAAATTTATAAATGATTTTAAGAAAGTATCATTTTGATAATTAATTGATACACTATCAATTTCAATAAATCCGATCATTTCATCTCCATCAGAAAGAATATACCACACTTGATTCTCTACATTATTTCTCTTCATACTTTGATAAACTTCAGCTGATTCACATAGCATAAATTCTTGACTTTCTATTCTTACTAATTTCTTTTTATTTGTTTGTCTCTTTAGCCAATCACTAATATGTTGGCATTCTTGTTTCGTGTAATAACAACTTCCTTGAGGATAAGACCACTTCCTATTTAAATAAAATCCATCTTCCTCTTTATTCCAATTCCAAAAGCGAACACTTCTCGCTCTAAAGAAATCAAAAATAGTTTCTAATGCGCTTGTAAACGCCTCTTCTAAAGATGAAGATTCTTGCATTCCTTCTATTCCATTTAATAAATGGTTATTCTCAGTTGTTCCATGATCAATAGAATCTACAATTGTTTTATTTGATAAATCAACAGCAATAGCTAATAAAAGAGTACGATTTTGTAACATTATTAACTTGTTCTTAATTAAAAATTCTTGTTCAAGAACTTTATTAAAATCTCTATACATAAAGAATTTTTCATCAGACCAGTTTTCTTTTTTACAGAATGGGCAAGGAGTATTACGTTTATGCATTAACTCATAACACTTCTTCCCAATACACTGGGCACTACTTTTCCCTAAACGATCATAAAACACTTGATTTCCACATAATAAGTTCAAAGAATTAGGATCAACTATATATGCTATTTCTCCCTCTAATCCCATAACCTCATCAATTTTATCTTGAAAAAGATTAACATTTGATTGTTTCAAGAAAGTATCTTCATATTCTTTTAAATTTCTTTCTTGAATATACTTAAAATTCTTATCTAACAGTTCTTTTTTATAGACAAAAGTTTTATTACGCCCTTTATTCTTAGCTTCCATTAAAGCAGAAACTACTTTTTGGAAAGCATATTCATATGAGTCAACTCCATCAACAATCGTAACTCCCATACAAAAAGTAACCATAACCTTAAATTGTTTTTGCACTTTCTTTTCAACAGCTTCTATTTTCTCAATAACTGCCTCTGTATCTTCCGAATCCTTCAACAACAATAAAAATTCATCACCACCAAATCTACCAATAATATCATCTTTATTAAACGTTTTCACAAAATTATCTGCAATAGATTTTAATATATTATCACCAGTCGTAAAACCATGTCTCTTATTTATAATTTTTAAGTCATCAATATCAACAATAACCAAAATATTATTCTTCCTAATATTTCTAAGTAGAATATATTCCTTAACCTTTAAGTCTAAAGCTTTTTTGTTATAAATGCCTGTTAAGGCATCATTTTCATCACGGAATGTTAATTCCAATAAACGTTTTTTCTCGTGATCAATATTCTTAATATACATTAATGCCATAATATGTTGATTAAGAGGATTCTTTATAATATGAATACTAATCTTCATCCATACCATTTTATTTTGAGTTACAATTCTTCTAAACTCACACCCCATATGCATAATACCTTTATTGTAAGAGTCAATAATAGTATCACAGCGCATCGTTTCTTTATAATGTTGTCGATCATCTACATGAACAACTTTATCTATAAATTCATTAAAAATCTCACTATACGTTTTTCTCTTAATAACTTCATTATATAAATTCCATAATCCACCCATTATTAAGACTCTATCATCTGTTATATCAAAATGTCCATAAGCATCCCTATCAGATAAAATAGCATGATAAAAAAGCATTTCTTGAAAATACTTAGTTGTTGCTTCTTTTTCAGCACTAATATCAATTAGAACGCATAAAACATGCCCAGGTTCAGTAGATTTAGTATCTAATATAATTCTAATCCACTTTTCACCTTTTTCATTTAATTGTAATTTAAATTCACACGTAGCATTTTCATCACCATTTTTTATAAGCTGAAAACACTGATTAATATCTTTTATATACTTATCCATAATTGTATAAGTATTAAAAAAATAATCAGGAACTTTTAACCCCTCACTTGGTTCATCAAAGAATACCTTTGATGATGAAACTGAAACAACTGAAGTTTCTTTTTCATATTCAAAAACATCACATTTTATTTTAGAATAAATATAATCTAATTTTGATACTAAACTATCAAACTTCTCACTTTTTTGTTTATATGCTGTCATATCAAAACAAATCATATATACCAATGATTTTTCTTTTATATGAGCACAGTTAAACATACACTGTATAAAAATAGAATTCTTTACACAAACTTCCATTTCAAAAGACTTTTTTTCTTTTAAATGCTTATTTATCTGCCTAATATTTTTTCCAGATAGTAGTGTTTCCAAACAATCACCGTAACGTAATCGCATTTCTTCTGCATTGGTATTTAACGTTTGGTAGAACGCTTGATTCGCAAATATAATCGATAGACTATTACGAATATCAATCACACACACACCACATGAAAAATCTTGTAGGCCATCTAAATGCAAATTCTCTAACTCGCCACTGTTACTTTGCATATTCTCACCTTCCATACTTTCCTCTTTACGTATATCATATTACAATAAGAAAATTTTTGAAAGGACTAATGTATATTTCACAATTTTTTTTGCAAATTTATACAAATATTTTAAAAATTTGATATCTATTTATTTATTACAATACAAAAAAAAGCACTCATTTTCATGAGTACTTTCATTATTTTGTTAATGCTTTTTTAGCAGTTGCTACAATAGCAGTAAATCCTTTAGGATCTGCAATTGCGATTTCTGATAACATTTTTCTGTTAATTTCAACGTTAGCTAATTTTAATCCATGCATTAATTGAGAATATGAAATTTCGTTCATTCTTGCTGCTGCATTAATACGAGCAATCCATAATTTTCTCATTACACGTTTTAAATTTTTTCTATCTCTATATGCATATTCTAAAGAGTTCATAACTTGTTCATGAGCTGTTTTATATAATGCATGTTTTGAACCAAAGTATCCTTTGGCTAATTTTAAGATTTTCTTTCTTCTACGTCTTGTTGTGTATCCACCTTTAACTCTTGCCATAATTTTTTCCTCCTATTTATTAGCCTTGTAATCTAGATCTGATTCTCTTCATATCTGAAGGATGAACTAAAGTAGCTTTCGCTAAATGTTTCTTTTGTTTATGAGTTTTGTTGTGAGCCATATGTGAAACATATGCATGTCCACGTTTAAATTTTCCTGACCCTGTTTTCTTTAGACGTTTTTTAAGTCCACTATGTGATTTCATTTTTGGCATAATTCTTGTCCTCCTGTTATTTCTTCTTTGGTGCTAATATAGCAGTCAATGTTCTTCCTTCTAATTTTGCTGGTTTTTCTACAACACAGAATTCAGCGCATTCAGCAACGAAGTCCTCTAGTATTTTCTTACCAATATCAATATGAGCTAACTGTCTCCCACGGAAACGCACAGCAATTTTGACTTTATCTCCATCTTCTAATGCTTTTAATGTTCTTTTTAATTTTACATTTTTATCATGAACATCAATTGTTGGAGATAATTGAGTTTCTTTTAAAGAGACTACTTTTGAATTCTTTTTCATTTCTTTTTGTTTCTTCTGTTGTTCAAAACGATATTTACCATAGTCCATAATACGACAAACAGGTACTTCCGCTTTAGCAGCAACACACACTAAATCTAATTCAGCATCATATGCTGTATTTAATGCTTCGTTACGAGACATAATCCCTAATTGGTCTCCATTGTCTGCAATAACTAAAACCTCTTTAAAACGAATCTTTTCATTAACCAAGTCATCATTTACTGGTAATTGGTTGGTATACTTGCTAATAATAGCCACCTCCTATAAATTTTGTAGTACAAATAAAAAGTGAGTACACAAAGTACCCACGTATTGACAATAAGATAATTTATCTTAGTGACTTAAGCCCAACAATACACTCGTTCGGGCGAGAAGTAGGCACTTCTTCTTTCCACTACTTTTCATTTACTAGAACATAATACCGATTTTTATCGCATATGTCAATAGATTTCTAAAAAAGTTTATCAAAAACATCTGGAGTTTTTGATACAAATCTCATTTCTTTATGAGTTACAGGATGTGTAAACATAAATTCATGAGCATGTAATCCTAATCTTTTTAAAGGATTACTTCTAGAACCATACTTATCATCCCCAACGAGCGGATGATGTAATGATGATAAATGAACTCTGATTTGATTCTTTCTTCCTGTATCTAAATAAACTTCCAACATACTAAAACGTTTATTTGTTTTAATTTGCTTATAATGAGTAATTGCTCTTTTTCCCTTATCCTTACTTGTTATAAAAACATTTTGAGTTTTAGATTCACTTAAATAAGTATCAATAGTATCTTTTTGTTTAGGCATTTGGCCTTCTACAATTGCTATATAACCTCTTGTTTTCACATAATGATTCCAATCATGAGTTAACAAGTCATATAACTTCTTAGTCTTTACAAACATTAAAACACCTGAAGTATATTGATCCAATCTATGCACAAGAAAAACATTTTCTTTTTTCTTATTCAAATATTCTTTTACAATATAAAATGCTGTTTTTTGAGATTCATTAGCGGTTTGTTCACTTAATAAACCACAAGGTTTATCAATCACAATAAATTCTGAATCTTCAAAAAGAATAGGAAAAGGAAGACTTTCTTTCTTTGTTGATATTTCTACAACTTGTCCTACTTCTAAAACATATGCAAAATGTGTTTCTTTATTCCCATCAACAAAAATATTTCCATACTTTAATAAATTCTTAATATCATTCTTTTTCTTACCAGACTTATCTAATAAAAATTCCATTAATGGTTGAGACTTTTCCACTTGATATTTCATAAATATCCTCCTATTTTTAAAAAGAGTAGATCTCTCTACTCTAAAATATGTGTTGAATTATACATAACAAACATACTTACTAACATTTCCACTAAGACTACTACCCATAAAGGAATAATCGCTAAAGCAATAGCTGGAATTAAAATAATGAGTTTCATAAAAATTGTAAATATATTATTAGCAATAGCCGTAGTACGAATATTACGTGCAATCTTAAACGTTTGACTAACCTTATCCAAATCTGCATCAATTAAAACAATATCACTATTTTCAACAACCTTATGATCTGATAATCCACCTCTAGAAATACCTACATAACTCTTTTGTAATAAAGCAATATCTTTAAAACTATCACCAATATAAACAATTGGCCCGATTAAAGAATCCATCTTCTCTAGTTTCTCTTCAACAGTCAAATCATTATAAATCATATATTGATCATTTTCCAAAGCAACAGGTCCATCATTAAAGATAACTAACGTTCTTCCTATATGCGATAACTTTTTAAATAAAGCCAACTCTTCTTCAGTCACTTCCATACCATCAAAACGATCATAAACAATTGTTTGTGTCGCATTAATAGAATCAAGACCTAAAGAAGATTCAACGATAATTCCTTCCTTAAACGCTTTAGCAAAGCCAGCTAACATTCCTAAAGACGTTGACTGACTACTAGATAATGCACCAGATAAAATCAATAGAATAGCCCCAGTATGCATATATTGAGAATACTTAGAGAAATTAACAATCGGTAAGATAATACCCAAAACAATCCCTAACACTAACATTGTTGGCGTATAAAAACGAGATAATACTTTTGTATATTTTTCAATTAATGTTTCATGTGCAGGAGCAACACTGGCAAGATTCATTAACTTCATAAAGTTAGTTCCCTCGTATCTTCTTTTCACTTTCACAAAGATAGGGTTCTTACCAACATTAATATCACCACTATGAACAATCGTCCCCTTTTTCGCCTTAATCAATTCATAAACACTTGTATTAGAATATGTACTCACCATTGAAGGTCCTTTTAATAAAGTTCCAGGAATATGAATTGTTTCATTAGGATAAACAACCATTGTATCTCCTGCTTCAAAATCATATAACGAAATCGTTTCTTCCACTCCATCATGAAAACGAATCCCTAACTCGGGCATTTTTACTGTTTCATCAATTTTGTTTAAAGATCTTTCAAGCACTTTATTTATCATTGGCGAAGCCAATTGATAAATAATGGCTGCAATACAAGTTTCAATAAAGAAACCAGATGCTATCCCCATAAATAAAGCAGCTACAAACAAAATATCTTCTTTAAAGAAATTCTTATGTTTAATCTCTTGAATAGATTTTAAAATAATCTTTTCAGATAACAATAACATTGTAACTAACCATAAAATAGGTGTCATTGTTGTTTTATCTTTAGAAGTAATCAAAGCCAGTGCTACAACAACCAAAAAGATTGCAATTCTTGCATATACCTTTAAGAATTTTTGATTAAAGACATCTTGAGAACGAATTGGTTTACGATGTTCTAATATTTCAATAGAAGGATTAATCTTAAACAATTCCTTTCTCAAATAACTTAAAACATCTCTTTGACTAGAAATCAAAGTTAAAACTTTATTTTGTTTATCATAAGATACATCACGATAACGTTCATCATCACTAATCTTATGAGATAAAACATAAATATCATCTTCGCTCAACATATTTTTAAACATAAAATAATGTCGAGTCTCTTCTCTTTTTGCAAAATCATAGACTCTCTTAATTCCATCTACAACTTCTTTAACAACCAAATCTTTATTGACTGTTTGAATCAATATCATTAATGCTTCTATATCTATACATTTAAAGACAATACTCTCTTTATTAACCTTAATATGAGAGACTTGTTCTTGTTCATTTAATGTTACACTTAAACTATTCAATTCTTCAACAGAATGGATTTTTGAAATTTCAAATGTTTTCTTACCCAAGATAATCACCCTTTCTTAGTTTGACTAATCATATCATACTTTATCAAAAAAACAAACATTACCTTATTTAATTCACTATTTCAACTGAACATTTTGATTGTGAATCAAACGAAAATATTCCTTAAATTCATCTTCACTACAACTCAACGCAAACTCTTCCCCATATATTTTATAATAGTTTGCTTCTGTGTCACTTTTACGAATCATACATGGATAAACTTGTTTAAATGCAAAAACTGTCATCTCGTCTTTACCAATAATCATCGTCATATCTTCAATACATCTACAATAACAACGTTTACCATCATTGACCATATGTGACACCTCCCACATTATTCTAACATTTTTTTTATCAACAAAAAAGAAGCAAAACAAAAAAATCATTTGATATGTATCAAATGATTAATTCTTTGAAAATTCTGCCAATTGTAAGTCAGGATTTTTATCAGTTGCCCAACGAATTCCCCATTCATTACTAAACAACAATAAATATTGCCCTTTTAAATCTTGAACTTTTTTTGTATCAGAAGAAATATTTAATGTTTTTAAATCAACAGTTGAATTCATAATCCATCTTACATATTGATATGGTAAAGATGTATTAACGATATCTACATTATATTCATTCTTTAAACGATATTCTAAAACTTCAAATTGTAAAACACCAACAACACCAACGATAATTTCTTCCATACCTCCACCAATATCAGTAAAGATTTGAATAGCTCCTTCTTGAGCAATTTGTTCTACACCTTTTACAAATTGTTTACGTTTCATTGTATCTTTATTACGTATCAATGCAAAATGTTCAGGTGCAAATGTTGGAATACCTTCATAAGCGAACTTATTCTTAGGCATACATAATGTATCACCAATAGCGAAAACACCTGGATCAAAAACTCCAATAATATCTCCTGAATAAGCTTCTTCTACTTCTTCTCTACTTTCAGCCATAATTTGTTTTGACTGACTTAATTTCACTTTTTTATTCCCTTGATAATGGAAAACTTCCATTCCTTTTTCAAACTTACCAGAACAAATTCTCATAAATGCCATTCTATCTCTATGAGCTTTATTCATATTCGCTTGAATCTTAAAAACAAATGCACTAAATTCTTCTTTCATTGGATCAATTTCACCAATATCACTCATTCTAGGTAATGGTGATGTTGTCATATCTAAGAAGTGTTTTAAGAAAGGTTCAACCCCAAAATTAGTTAATGCTGACCCAAAACAAACTGGTGATAATTCACCACTTTGAACTCTTTCTAAATCAAACTCAACACCTGCTCCATCTAACAATTCAATATCGTCTTGTAAACGTTGATATAAAGTATCACCTAAATTATCTATTAAAGAAACATCACTCGCATCACACACAGAAGTTTCTACTTCTTTTTTTCCACCTTGTACAGGCACAAAACGAATCACTTCATGATGATGTCTTTCATACACACCTTTGAATTCTTTACCACAACCAATTGGCCAATTGACCGCACAAGTTTCAACACCTAATTCTCTTTCAATCTCTTCCATTAATTCATATGGATCTTTTGCTTCTCTATCCATCTTATTGATAAAAGTAAAGATTGGGATATGACGCATCGCACAAACTTTAAATAACTTTCTTGTTTGATCTTCAACCCCTTTAGAACCATCTATAACCATGACAGCACTATCTGCCGCCATAAGTGTACGATAAGTATCTTCAGAGAAATCTTGATGGCCTGGTGTATCCAATATATTAATACAGAAATCATCATAATTAAATTGTAAAACTGAAGACGTTACAGAAATCCCTCTTTGTTTTTCAATTTCCATCCAGTCACTGACTGCATGTTTAGATTGTCTTTTTCCTTTAACCATTCC